>DATAFN010000336.1:0-7609 GCA_036257435.1 Actinomycetes bacterium | reverse complement strand
GCGCCGGCTCGGCCTCTAACTCGCGGTAGGGCCATTCGGCCGATCGGCGGATGGCTGCAAACGCAGCGGAGGCGGACATGGCGATGCTTAGTCGGTTGGTCAAGCCAAAGTCTCCATCGGGCTCGTCCGGTGCCGACAATCATCCGGGTTGGCTGCCGCCGCCGGACGTGCTGCGCCGGCACAACGCGCGGGTGCTCTGGCCGCAGTACGCGCCGACGTCGGCCAACGGATCGGCGCCGCTGACCTCGGTCTACTGCAGGTCGAAGCTCCTGGTCGAGCAGGCGATGCTCGACGATCCCCAGCGGGTCGAGTCGGCTCGGAGCGCGCTGGCGCGAATCGGCCTCGAGTGGGTCACCCCGCCGTTCCGCCACAGCTGCGACTCCACCGGTCAACGCGACTCCAAGCGCGGCAGAAGCGCGAAGGGCAGCGGCGACCAGGGCCACTTCGACCAGCTCCGGGTGCCGGTCGTGCTCCGCGCGGCGCCGGATGCCGGCCCGACGGATGTCGACGCGTGGGTCGCGCTGCAGGCCGTGCGGGCCGTGGTCGGCGATCAGGCTTCGCTGTGCCATCTGCTCACCGCCGCCTCGATTCAAGGTTCGCCGATGACCGAAGGGAGCCCGATGACGGAGGGCAGCCCGATGACAGAGGGCAGCGGCGGCGTGGGACGGCGGGGCAGCCTCGGCCGAGGGCGGGGACCGGTCGAGGTACTCATGCCGATGCCGCCACGGTCCACTCGCGGTGCGAGCGCCACCGACCGGCGCGCGCGGATAGCCATCCTGGACACCGGGGTCGCCCCGCACTACGCGCTCGACGTGCCGACCCGGTCAGGATCGTGGCCGGCGGACGGGTTCGTCAGCGTCGATCAGGCACTGCAGGACGCGATCAAGCGAAGCCACCGCTGGCAGCGGAGCGCTGGTGGCCGCACGGAAGTCTTCTCGGACGGATGGGAGCGCCCGGTGGCAGACGGCTCGCTGATCGGCGAGTTGCAGGCGGGCCTGGGACATTTCACATTCATGGCGGGATTGGCCCGGCAGTTGGCGCCCGAGGCGTCCGTTCGGTCGATCCGGGTGATGGGCGCCGACGGGATCGTGCACGAGGACGACCTCTTGCTCGCGCTCTTCACGCTCGCCGATCGAGTCCGGCACTGGCAGACCGGCCTGGGTGGCGAGCCGTTCGACGTGGTCTGCCTGGCACTTGGGTACTACCCGGAGACTCCGGAGGATGCTCGGTTCACCAGATCGCTGGCCGGAGCCATCCACGATCTGACCTCCATGGGGGTAGCCGTGGTGGCCGCGGCCGGCAACCACGCGACCGCGCGCGAGTTCTACCCGGCGGCGCTGGCGGCACATCCGCCTAACCCGCCTACGCCGATACAGGTCGCAAGCGTGGGTGCGCTCAACCCGAACGGCGCAAAGGCGATGTACACCAACGACGGCCCCTGGGTGTATTGGTGGGCGCCCTCGGTCGCGCTGATCAGCACCTATCCAGCCGTGCGCGGGAGCCGGGGGCCGGTGTACACCGCCCCGGCCAGCAACGGCACCGGACTGCCGAGGCGCCGCGAGACCTATGACACCGATGACTTCGTGCCGGAGGGATCCGCAGCAGGAGCGGCCTCGGGCGGCTGGGCGACCTGGGAGGGTACCTCGTTCGGAACGGTCGTCGTCGGCGCCGAGATCGCGGCCATGTTGGAGGCGAACGCGCAACGGGATGCGGCGTTCAGCCTGGCGGGCCCGGACCGGGCCAAGACGATCAAGCGGACCAGGCGGGCGATCGATGCCGTCGCCCAGTAGCGCGCCGGCCCCGCCCGATCGGCGGGAGTGGATAGTCGACGCACTGAGCCGCGCCCGGGCCGGGCAGCGCGAGGCGCTGGCGGAGCTAGTGGTGGAGTTCAGCCCGATGCTCTGGCATGTGGCTCGCGCATACGGCCTCGATCGCGCCACCGGTGAGGACGTCATACAGACCACCTGGTTGCAGTTGCTCAGTCACCTGGATTCGCTGCACAACCCGGCCGGGCTGGCCGGCTGGCTCACTACGACGGCCCGGCGCGAGGCACTGCGAAGGTGCAAGGAGAACAGGCGTGAGCTGCCGGCCAGTGACAGCCTGAGTGAGCCGGCCGGCCCCGATCCGGGGCTCGATGAGCGGCTCATCAGCGACGAGCGGCGGCGGGTTCTGTGGGAGTCGGTGCGCCGGCTTCCCGAGCGTTGCCAGAAGCTGCTGCGAATCGTCGCGTTCGAGCACCGCCCGCACGTCGCCGATGTGGCGGTCGTGCTGGGCATCCCTGCTGGCGGCGTCGGCCCTACTCGCGGCCGATGCCTGGCCAAGCTGCGGAACCTGCTCGCCGCGGACCCGCGGTGGGCCGGATCATGACCGGCTCGGAACGGCCCCCGCCGACCGCCGATGCCCAGGGAGGCGACGTGGACGCCGCACTGCTATCCGAGCTACGAGACCTGTACGTCGTCGGCGACCCGATGCCGCCCGAGCTCGTCGATCACGTGCTGTTCTCGATCACCCTCGCCGATCTGGAGCTCGAGGTGTGCCGCCTCACCGAGCTGGCACCAATCGAGATCGCGGGCGCTCGAGGGACCGAGGAGCACACGGTTCGGGCCACGTTCGACAGTGATCCGCTGACCATCATGGTCGAGTGGACCGCACTCGACCCGACCGCGGTGCGCATTGACGGCTGGCTGGCACCGCCGGGGCCGCACCGGGTGGAGGTACGGACGACCGATCGCACGCTGACGACCACCGCGGACGCGGGCGGCCGGTTCGCCCTCGAGCAGGTGCCGCGTGGACTTGCCCAGATCGTCGTTCGTTCGGTCGAGCCGGCGCCGGCCAGTGCGCGGACGGTGGTGACGCCGTCGTTCACGCTCTGACCGGCCAGCCGGCGGCGCGCCGCACCGAAGCGCAAGCCGCGCCGATCCCATTGGGGGATCTAACGCGGGTGGAGAGCCTGCACGCGAAGGCTGTCGCCGCGGCGGCCGCCGCTCGGCCGGCCGTTGCGGCCAACTACCTGCGGGCGGCGCTTCGGCTTCTCGGCTGGCCCGATCGGCCGCAGCCATCGCCGTGGACCGCCCGGCTGCTCATCACGCTCGCCCACGCTGAAGCGGAGCAGGGTCGCACCGACTACGGGTTCACACTTCTGGACCAGGCCGAGACTTTCGTCGACCGAGCCGACCTCGGCACCCTGCTGCAGCAACGCGGGCTGCTCGAGCTGCGCCGCGGGCGCATCGACGCGGCCAGGCGGATGCTCGACGCGGCGATTCCGGCACTGACCGACGCCGGAGATCCGGTCGTGCTCGCTCGCACCCTGCTCAACCGCGGAGTCCTGCACCTGGCTGCCGGGCGGGTCCGGCTCGCGCGCGGCGATCTGGAGCGGTGCGGCCACCTCGCCGCGCAGCAACACCTTGACCTCATCGCGGCGAAGGTGACGCACAATCTGGGTTGTTGCGAGCTGGCCAGCGGCGACATACCGGCAGCTCTGCACTCGTTCGCCGTGGCCGCGGACAGCCTACGGTCGCTGCAGGCCACCGGGCTCCTGACGATCTCGGCTCTGGAACGCGCTCGAGCGTTGCAGGCGGCCGGGCTGGCCGACGAGGCCGGCCGCGAGCTGGATGGCGCCATCGAGCTCTTCCGCCAGCAGCGGCTGAGCCAGGACCAGGCCGAGGCCGAACTGGCTCGCGCGCAGTCGGCACTGGCCACCGGCGATCTGCCGAGCGCTCGTGGCTGGAGCGAGCGGGCCCGACGGCGCTTCCGACGACGGGGCAACCAGACCTGGGCCGCGCTCGCTGCGCTGACCCAGCTCCAGGTGGATTTCGCCGCTGGCCGCCGACCACTCGCGCTGGCCCGCCGGGCCGACCTGATCGCGGCCCAACTGCGCTCTCTCGGCCTCCGACACGATGCCGAGACGGCGACATTGCTCGGCCTGCGAGCGTTGCTCGCCGCGGGCGATCTCTCGGCGGCGGTCGACCGGTGGACCGCGGCCGAGCGCACCCAGGCCGCCGCACCGGTGGAGATCAAGCTACTGCGGCGGTTGACCCGTGCCGAGCTCGATCGAGCGCACGGCCGGAACGGGGCAGCGCTGACCCAACTGCGCAGGGGCCTGGCGGAACTGCAGGACCACCGTGGCCGGTTCGGCAGCGTCGACCTGCAGAGCAGCGCCACCGCACTCGGCGCGGATCTTGCCGCTACAGGACTGGACATCGCCTGGCAACGCGGCGAGCCGCGGCTGATGTTCGGCTGGTCGGAGCGCTCCCGAGCGCAGGCCTTTCGGATCAAACCGGTACGGCCGCCGGCTGACCCGCACCTCGTTGAGGCGCTCGCCGAGTTGCGCCAGCTGCGCCGGTCGGCACGGGAAGCGGAACTGGCCAAGCGGTCCGAGCCGGAGGTCCGCGCCCGCTGCACGGAGCTGGAACGGCTGATCCGCCAGCACGGTTGGGAGGCCACCGGCACCGGTGAGTTTCGGGTCGAGGCGGCCTACCCCGGTGTCCGGGACGAGCTGATCGCGACCGGCCGGGCGATGGTGAGCTTTCTCGTGCATCGCGGTGGACTGCATGCCCTGGTTCTGGCCGACGGCTCGATCACCCGGGTGGAGCTCGGATCGTACGCCGTTGTGTCCGAGCTGGCGCGCCGCCTGCTCGGCGATCTCAACGCACTGACCAGCGCCCGGATGCCGGCGGCACTACGCACAGTGGTCGCCGACTCGGCTCGCCGCAACGCCGAGACGCTCAATATCGAGCTCATCGCACCGCTACGCGGGCGCCTGGTAGACCGCGAGCTGGTCATCGTGCCCACCGGTTCACTGACCGTGATCCCCTGGGGGCTGCTGCCCGATCTGGCCGGATGTCCGGTCACGGTCGTTCCCTCGGCCTCGGTGTGGCTGGCCGTCCGCGCGGCCGCCAGCGCTGCCAGGCTCAGGCCTGCGCCGGAGCCGGTACTGGTCGCGGGTCCGGATCTGGACCACGCAGACGCCGAGATCGCCGGCCTTGCCGAGCTGTATCCGCGGCGGCGGCTGTTGCGCGGTGCGGAGGCGACCACAGCGGCGACATTGCCGCTGATGGATGGCGCATCGGTCGTCCACATCGCCGCGCACGGGCAGCACGACGAGCAGAACGTCCTGTTCTCCCGGCTCTACCTGGTCGATGGCCCGCTGATGGCCTACGACCTCCAGCTGCTCGAGGCTCCGCCGGCTCATGTCGTGCTGTCCGCGTGCGATGTCGGGCGTGCGGTGGTGCGCGCCGGCGATGAGATCCTCGGCATGACCGCGGCCCTGCTCTATCTGGGCACGCCCAACGTGGTCGCCAGCGTCTGCCGGGTCCCGGACTCGACGGCGGCAACCGTGATGCGCCAGTACCACCGCGGCCTCACCGGCGGTGAGCGGCCGGCGCGCGCCCTGGCCGGTGTGACGGAGCCCAGCCCATTCGTGTGCTTCGGCGCCGGCTGAGAGGTATCTGCGCGGCTCTCCGATTCTCCTACCTGCAAGACGGCCGCGCTCGGTCGCGGTCGCGGACAACGGGGGGCACGATGACCGATCACGCCAGCACGGCAACCGATGGGCTTTGCGCGGACCTGGTGCTGGAAGGCGGCGGGGTCAAGGGCCTGGGCCTGGTGGGTGCCGTTTCGGGCCTGTACGAGCACGGCTACCGGTTCGGCGGTCCCGCTCGGGTGGCCGGAACGTCGGCCGGAGCGATGGTGGCCGCGCTGATCGCGGCCGGCATGCCGGTGCCACGGATGGTCGAGGTCATGCGCGAGCTCGACCTGCGGCGCTTCCGCGACGGTGGGAACCCACTCCGCCAGGGACTGGCGCTGGTGACCGGGCTTGGCATGCACCCCGGCGACTACCTGCGGAACTGGATCGCGAAGGAGCTCGAGGAGCTCGGCGTGCGGACCTTTGGCGACCTGCGCATCGACGACCCGGACAGCGACCTGCCCGCCGAGCGGGCCTACCGGCTGGTGGTGGTCGTCTCCGACATCACCAGCGGCCACATGGCGCGGCTGCCCTGGGACTACGGCCGCTATGGGCTCGATCCTGACAAGCAGCCGGTCGCCGACGCCGTGCGTGCTTCGGCGTCGATCCCGTTCTTCTACCGACCGGTCGAACTGCGCCTGCCACGGGACGGCGAGGTAGCCGTGCACGTCGACGGCGGGATGCTGTCCAACTTCCCGATCAACCTGTTTGATCGCGCCGACGGGCGGCGCCCGCGCTGGCCGACGTTCGGTGTGAAGCTCTCGGGCCGACCGGCGGCCGGTCCGTGGCGGGCCACCTGGTCGCCGGTCCGAAACCTGGCCGACCTGGGCAAGGCCCTGATCACCACCATGGCCAACGCCCACGACCGGATCTACCTCGACGATCCTGCCGTCTGCGCGCGGACGGTTTTCGTCGAAACGCTCGGCGTGAAGGCCACCGACTTCGACCTGCCACCCGACCGGCGACGCGATCTGTACGAACGCGGCCGGGCCGGGGCGGCCGGGTTCCTCGCCGGTTGGGACTTCGCGGCCAACCTGGCTAGGTACCGCCCCACCGAGCAGCCCACGGTGGCCGATCGACAGCCGACGGTGGCGGCAGCCGGGGTCCCGGCGCTGCGTATCTGACCTCAGGAGGAGACTGCAATGCTTCAGACATCGCTGCTCACGAAGGTGTTCTGGTTTGCGACCGTCGAGCGCGCGGTCAAGACCTTCGCGCAAACGCTGGTCGCCGTGCTCTCCGCCGGTCAGCTCGGCCTGTTCGACGTGGCCTGGGTGAGGGCAACGTCCACGGCCACGCTGGCCGCCGTGATTTCGGTGCTCACCTCGGTCGGTTCCGCCGGGACGGGCGGGGATGGTCCGTCGCTGGGAGCGGAGGTCACGCGTCAGGCATCAGGTGCCACGACTGGCACGACCGCGGGGCCCAAGCCCGGCGCCACCGAACCCGGCACCGTAGCGCCCGCACCGGCCCTTGCGCTCAGCGAGTAGGCCCCCGGTAGCCCGCCGCTGCGATACTCGGCGCATGAGCGAGTGCTGTAGTCCGCGCGGGTGCGACCGGTTCTTCAGCGCCCGGTTCGCCGCCCGCCTCGTTCGGCAGTACCGCAAGAACGGCCTCGACCAGAACGCCCAGCAGATGGTGGACTTCCTCGAGCACCGCGGAATCCGGGACGCCACGGTGCTCGAGGTCGGCGGTGGTGTCGGCGTGATCCAGATCGAGCTGCTCAAGCGTGGCGCCGCGAGCACGGTGAACCTCGAGATCTCCCCCGGATACGAGGACCAGGCCCAGCAGTTGCTTGCGGAGGCCGGCTTGGTCGACCGTGCGGTCCGGCGCATCCACGACATCGCCGCCGATCCGGCCGGGGTCGAGCCCGCGGACGTGGTCGTCCTTCATCGCGTCGTGTGCTGCTACCCGGACTACGAGCGGCTGCTGTCGGCAGCCGCCGACCACGCCCGCCGGATGCTTGTGTTCAGCCATCCAGTACGCAATGCCGCGTCACGGTTCGTTCTCGGCGCCGAAAACTTGATCTTCCGGTAGCTTCGGTGGGAGTTCCGGGTCTTCAATCATCCGCCCGCGGCCATGCCGGCAGTCCTGGAGCGGCGCGGACTCCGTCCCACCTACACCGAGCAGGGCGTGATCTGGCGGGTCACC
>DATAFN010000358.1:0-7633 GCA_036257435.1 Actinomycetes bacterium | reverse complement strand
TGAACTGCTTGGCGCTGCAGGACTTCCTGGAGAAGCAGGGCGTCGACGGGGTGTACGACGCGGACCCGAAGAGCCACCCGGATGCGGTCAGGTTCGACCGGCTCACCTACGACGAGTTCCTCACTCGTGGGCTGAAGGTGGCCGATGCGACCGCGATCAGCCTGTGCCGGGACAACAAGTTGCCAATCATCGTGTTCAACCTGCTCGAAGAGGGCAATATCGCCCGCGCCGTGCGGGGTGAGAAGATCGGCACAGTGGTCAGCGCCTGAGCTGCGCCGACCACCGCGTCGCGTCCCTGCGGCGGACCAGCAAGTCCCACCAACCGTACAGGAGCCGAAGTGATCGAGGAGACCCTTCTCGAGGCCGAGGAGAAGATGGGCAAGGCCGTCGGGGTCGCCAAGGAGGACTTCGCGACGATCCGGACCGGACGCGCTCATCCGGCCATGTTTAGCAAGATCATGGCCAACTACTACGGAACCCCCACCCCGGTGAACCAGCTCGCGTCCTTCCAGGTGCCAGAGCCGCGAATGGCGATCATCACGCCGTACGACAAGTCCTCGACCGGCGCGATCGAGAAGGCCATTAGGGACTCTGACCTCGGGGTGAACCCGACCAACGACGGGACCGTGCTGCGCGTGGTGTTTCCGCAGCTCACCGAGGAGCGGCGCAAGGAGTACATCAGGGTGGCCAAGCACAAGGCGGAGGACGCCAGGGTGGCCATCAGAAACATCCGCCGGCACGCTAAGGACGCACTTGACCGGCTGGTCAAGGACGGCGAGTCCGGTGAGGACGACGTGCGCCGGGCGGAGAAGCAGCTCGACGACGCGACTCATCGCTACGTCGCCCAAGTCGATGAGCTGCTCAAGCACAAGGAAGCCGAGCTGCTCGAGGTCTGAGGAGCAGTGAGCAGGAAGCGTGCCCGCGATCGTCGCGGATCGACCGAACACCCTGCTCCGGCGCCGGCGTCGGTCGTCACCCACGAGCCGCCGGTCCGGACACCGGGTCGGGCCGGCCGGAACTTGGCGGCCGCGACCGCGGTCGGCGTGGGCCTGGCCGCGCTCGTGCTGGTATCGGCGTACTTCGTCAAGGTCGCCTTCGTCGGGCTGGCGTGTGTCGCGATCCTGTTGGCGATCTGGGAGCTGGCCAACGCGCTAGCGGTACGGGATATCAGACCGCCGCTGGCCCCGCTTGCGGTGGGCGCGGTCGGGATGCTCGTGTCCGCCTATGCCGGCGGCACCGAGGCGCTGGTGGCCGCGTTCGCGCTGACCGTGCTGGCGGTCCTGCTGTGGCGGCTGTCCGACGGGCCCGAGGCCTACCTGCGGGACACCACGGCCGGGGTATTCACCGCGGTGTACATCCCGTTCCTCGCCTCGTTCGCGGTGCTGATGCTCATCCCGGATGACGGAGCTGAGCGAGTGACCCTGTTCATGCTGGTCACGGTGTGCTCGGATCTTGGCGGCTACGCAGTCGGCGTGCTGATCGGCCGGCACCCGATGGCGCCGCGAATCAGCCCGAAGAAGACCTGGGAGGGTCTGACCGGATCGGTGCTCGCGTGCGCGGCCGGTGGCGCATATGCGGTGATGTACCTGTTCGACGAGCAGTGGTGGAAGGGGCTGATCATCGGATTGGCCGCCGTCTGCTCCGCGACCCTGGGCGACCTCGCCGAGTCGATGATCAAGCGCGATCTCGGCATCAAGGACATGAGCACGCTGCTGCCCGGCCACGGCGGGATCATGGACCGGCTCGACTCGCTGCTGGTCACCGCCCCCGTCGTCTGGCTGTTGCTGATCCTGCTGATCCCGCCCGTGCTGTAGCGGCCGACCCCGGCCGCAGCGTCCGTGGCCGGACCGGTACGGGGGATTCCCCCGTACCCCCAAAACGGCTACAACCGACTGTGGGCGTTCGCGCGTGACCACCTCGATACCGACCTTCTAGTCGTACGGGGAGACCACCATGAACGCACGATCCCGAATCACCACGGGCAGCCGGATCGCTACCGCGGCCGCCGCGCTCGCACTCGGCCTGATGCTGTCCGGCTGCGGTGATAGCACGGTCGACTCCGGCTCGGCCGAGCCAGCGCCCTCGAGCGGGACACCGGCCACGCCAAGCTCAGCGGCGACCGGGCCGGCCGTCGAGATCACCGAGGACATGCTGCTGACCGAGAGCGACCTCAATGAGATCGCGCCGGGCTGGCAGAGGATTGATACCGGCTCGACCGATGATGGTGCGTTCCTGCGCTGTCAGCAGGAGACGTTGGCCGAGCTGGGTTCGACCGAGGTCCTGGTCCGCACGTTCGAGCGGCCGTCCAGCGACGGCCCGACCACGACAGCCGGCCAGCTGATCGCGGTGCTCCCGGACGAGGTGTTGCTGGACGCTGCGAACGAGGCGGTCAACGACTGGCTGACGACCTGCGCGGAGTACGCGACCGGTGGCAGCGAGGAACCGGGCTGGGTCGCCGGCTCGCTCGTCGTCGACACCGTGCATGCCACCCGGCCGGACCACCCCGGCTCAGGCGAAGCCTGGGGCCTCACGTTCGACGACGACCGCACGGACGAGTACGGCTGGTTCGACTCGGTCGGCCACGGGATCGGCTCGCCGTACCTGACCGTCGTCAGGTACGGCGACTGGGGGCAGGACGCGAACTACGAACTCGAGCAGCTACCCGGCGTGGTGCTGCTGCAGAAGGCGCTCGACAAGCTGCCGGCGTAGCACGACTACGCGACGGGTGGGAGGCGGGGCCGTGGGCCGCCTCCCACCTGCGCGTGCGGGAGGCGGCCCCTGCGGCCCGATCCACCCGGCGCGTGTGGTTCGGCACGGTCACCCGGATGGGACACTGGACCGGTCATGACCACCACATCTGCCCAGGCTCCGGGCCAGCTGGTCTTCGCCGCGTCGCGGCGGGCCAAGCCGCCCCGGCACCTCGCCGATCTCGATCCGGCCGCTCGCCGGGCCGTGCTCGCCGAACTCGGCGCGCAGCCGTTCCGGGCCCAGCAGCTGTCCCGGCACTACTTCACCAAGCTCACCGACGACCCGGACGCGATGACCGACCTGCCGGCCGGTACCCGAGCCGAGCTGGTGGCGGCGATGCTGCCCCGGCTGCTTACCCAGGTGCGCGAGCTGACCTGCGACGGCGGCAGCACGGTCAAGACACTCTGGCGGCTGTTCGACGGTGCACTGGTCGAGTCGGTGCTGATGCGCTATCCGAACCGGGTCACGATGTGCGTGTCCTCGCAGGCCGGCTGCGGGATGAACTGCCCGTTCTGCGCGACCGGGCAGGCCGGGCTGACCCGCAACATGTCGGCCGCCGAGATCGTCGAGCAGGTAGTGGCCGGGGCGCGAGTGCTGGCTCGAGGGGCGGTTGCCGGGGGACCCGGCCGAGTCGGCAACGTGGTCTTCATGGGCATGGGCGAGCCACTGGCCAACTACGCCGCGGTGCTGGCTGCGCTTCGCCGGCTGACCGATCCGAGTCCGGACGGGCTTGCCCTGTCCCAGCGGAGCATCACGGTGTCCACGGTCGGGCTGGTCCCGGCGATCAACAAGCTCGCGGCCGAGGGGCTGAACGTGACGCTCGCGGTCTCGCTGCACGCGCCCGACGACGAGCTGCGCGACACTTTGGTGCCGATCAACACCCGATGGAAGATCGCCGAGGTGCTGGATGCGGCGTGGTCGTACGCCGCGGTCACCAAGCGCCGGGTCTCGATCGAGTACGCGCTCATCCGCGACATCAACGACCAGGCCTGGCGAGCGGATCGGCTGGGCTGGCTGCTGCGCGGCCGGCTGGTGCACGTAAACCTGATCCCACTGAACCCGACACCCGGCACGAGGTGGACCGCGTCGCGGATCGAGGACGAGCGCGCGTTCGTTCATGCGCTGGAGCGGCACGGCGTGCCGGTGACGGTCCGGGACACCCGCGGCCGGGAGATCGACGGGGCCTGCGGGCAGCTGGCCGCGGCGCCCTGAGACACTCCGGGCTATGCCTGCCGCCCACCTGGATTCGCTGGCCGCTGCCCGGCCGGTCTGCTTCTGGCTCGACGATCCGGCTCGTCCCGTGCCACGACCGAGCCTGACCGCGCCCCTGGTGGCGGACCTGGTCGTGGTCGGCGGCGGGTTCACCGGGCTATGGGCGGCGCTGCGGGCCAAGGAGCGGCATCCGGACCGCGACGTGGTGCTGCTCGAGGCCCGCACGATTGGCTGGGCTGCGTCCGGCCGCAACGGTGGGTTCTGCGCGGCCAGTCTGACCCACGGCCTGGCCAACGGGCTCGCCCGGTTCCCGGACGAGCTGGACACGCTGGAGCGGCTCGGCGCGGAGAACCTGGACGGGATCGAGCAGGCGATCCGGCGGCACGGCATCGACTGCGACTTCCGCCGCGTCGGCGACCTGAGTGTGGCGACCGCGCCGTGGCAGGTCGCCGAGCTGACCGAGGCGGCCGAGCTGGCCCGCGGCTACGGCAAGCGGGTCGACTTGCTGGACGCCGCAAGCACCCGGGCGCTGCTCGACTCGCCCACCTACCTGGCCGGGCTGTTCGATCCGGATGGGATGGCGCTGGTCGAGCCGGCCCGACTGGCCTGGGGGCTGGCCGACGCGGCCGAACGGGTCGGGGTTCGCATCGCCGAGAACACCCCGGCGGTGGCGCTAGCCGCCGATCGCGGGTCCGGCACGGTGCTGGTGCGCACACCGCACGGCGACGTCCGGGGCCGCCGGGTCGCACTCGGGACCAACGCGTTCCCGCCGCTGCTGCGACGTATGCGCAGCTACCTGCTGCCGGTGTACGACTACGCGCTGGCGACCGAGCCGCTGTCCGCCGCACAGCTCGCCGCGATCGGCGGCTGGTCCGGACGATTCGGCGTCTCCGACGCCGGCAACCTGTTCCACTATTACCGGCTGACCAGGGACGACCGGATCGTTTGGGGCGGCTACGACGCGATCTACTACTTCAACAACGCCATCGGCGACGCGCTCGACCAGCGCCCGGCCACGTTCGAGCTGCTGGCCCGCAACTTCTTCGCCACGTTCCCGGCGCTCGATGGGCTGCGCTTCTCGCACCGATGGGGCGGTGTCATCGACACCTGCTCGCGCTTCTCGGTGTTCTTCGGCACCGCCTACGGCGGCCGGGTCGCGTATGCCGCCGGCTACACGGGCCTCGGTGTCGGCGCGAGCCGGTTCGGCGCCGATGTCCTGCTCGATCTGCTCGACGGCAGCTCAACCGAGCGGACCACGCTGACCATGGTGCGGCGCAAGCCGCTGCCGTTCCCGCCCGAGCCACTGCGGTACGCCGTGGTGGCAGCGACCCGGCGGTCTCTGGCCAGCGCGGACGCCAACGGCGGCCGACGCAACCTGTGGCTGCGCGCCCTGGACCGGCTCGGGCTCGGCTTCGACAGCTGACGGGGCGGGAAGCCGCCGTCCGGGGGTGGCGCCGCGGCGCGCAAGCGAGCACGCTTCGTGCATGGAAGTCCACAGCGCGCTACTCGATCACGTCGTTCTTGCGGTCTCCGACCTGGCCGCGAGCACTCGTTGGTGGGCCCAGGTGACCGGGGCAACCCCGGCGCACCTGCCCGGAGGTGACGTGTCGCTACGGGTCGGCGGCCAGGCGATCCGGCTGCGCGCGGGCACCCCGGCACCGTTCGGCTCGGTCACCGTGTGCCTGGTCACCGATGCCTCGATCCACGACCTGTACGACCGGATCGAGCAGCTGCACCTGCGGCACGACGAGGTGGCTCCGATCACCGGAGCGGGCGGCCCGCTGCAGGCGATAGGCCTGCAAGACCCCGACGGCTACTTCGTCGAGCTGTCCACCTACATCGCCGATACGGCCGCCGCGCGGGCCGGGTCTAGTGCCCAAGGAGCCGGTTGACCAGCGCGGACAGCCGGGATGGACGGCCGGTGCGCTCCTCCTCGTGATCCGCCGCGGTCATCATTCGTAGCCCGGCGTTGATCCCGAGCCAGCGCAGCGGCTCCGGTTCCCAGCGCCGGGACTGGTGCCCGACCCACGGCAGCCGCACCAGCTCGCTGTCCCGGCCGAGCACGAGATCGGCCAGCGTCCGGCCGGCCAGGTTCGTAGTGCCGACGCCGTCGCCGACGTAGCCGCCGGCCCAGCCAAGGCCGGTAGCTCGATCGAGCCCGACCGAGGCGAACCAGTCCCGAGGGATAGCGAGCGGGCCACCCCAGCGGTGCGAGACTGCCGCGTCCGCGACCGCCGGGAACAGCTCTCGCAGTACCCGCTGCAGTTCGGCGAACACCGTCGGGTCGCGATCGAACTCGGGCTTGACGGCCGAGCCGAAGTGGTACGGCGCGCCACGGCCGCCGAACGCGAACCGGTTGTCCGCGGTCCGCTGCCCGTAGATGATCAAGTGCCGGTAGTCGCTGAATGTCTCCCGTCCGGCCAGCCCCGCCGCCGACCAGAACTCGTCGGGCAGCGGTTCGGTGGCAATCATGAGCGAGTACACCGGCGCGACCGCCCGCCGGTAGCCAGGCAGGCTAGGCGTGTAACCCTCGGTCGCCCTGATCACGAACTCGGCCTGCACCCGTCCGCCGGCGGTCTCGGCCAGCCCGGTCCGTATCGCGGTGACCGGGGTCTGTTCGTAGAGCGCTACGCCGAGCCCGACCACCGTCCGGGCCAGCCCGCGGACCAGCCGACTGGGTTGGATCGCGGCGCAGTGCGGGGTGAACGTGCCACCGAGCACCCTGGTGGCGCCTACCCGCGACCGCGCATCCTCGGCCGCGAGCAGCACGAGATCCTCAGGGCTCGAGCCGAACTCCCTGGCCTCGGCCACCGCTGCCCTAGCCCGGGCCAGTTGCACCGGGGTACGGGCCAGCATGACCGTGCCACCCTTGGCGTAGTGGCAGTCGATGCCTTCGGTGGCGGCTACCCGGCCGACCTCGTCGACGGTGTCGATCATCGCGCGGTGCATCGCGAGTGCCGCCGGCCGGCCGTATCGCCGTGCGACCATGGCCGGCTCGGCCGGGAACAGCGCCGAGCACCAGCCGCCATTGCGGCCGGAGGCCCCGAAGCCGGCCACCTCCCGCTCGAGCACCGCGACCCGGATCGACGGGTCGAGTCGACGCAGGTAGTACGCGGTCCATAACCCAGTGAAACCGGCGCCCACGACCGCAACGTCGACGTTCAGGTCACCGCCCAGCGCGGGTCGCGGCGCTAGCGGATCGCCCGCAGTCTCGTGCCAGAACGACAGCTCACGATAGTCGCGTGCGGCGCTCACTCCCAGTCCTCGACGTAGCCGGGCACCGGCGCCGGGACCTGCAGATCGGCCGCGGCTACCGGTGGGTCGAGCACGGTCCGGATCGGGACTACCCCGGCCCAGGTCGGCCGGTCCAGGTCGGCCGGGTCGTCGGTCGGACCCCCGGTGGACACCTTGGCGGAGCACTCGTCCAGTGCTAGCGCCAGCACCATGGTGGCTGCCAGCTCCTTAGCCGTCGGCGGCCGGACATCCGCCCAGCGACCGGGCATCAGCTGTTCGGACACCGTCTCGAGCGCCGCGAGCTTGTCGGCGGCGGCCAGGGCGCTACACCGGCCGAGCACCATCACGCTGCGGTAGTTCATCGACGATTCGAACGCGGATCTGGCCAGCACCAGCCCGTCGAGCAGGGTCACCGTGAGGCAGGTCGGCGCCCCGCCGG
>DATAFN010000349.1:0-6131 GCA_036257435.1 Actinomycetes bacterium | reverse complement strand
CGATGTGGCGAAGAACTACCCGGTCCACATCGCGCTGCACACCGACCACTGCCCGAAGGACAAGCTGGACGGCTTCGTCCGGCCGTTGCTGGACATCTCGACCGAGCGGATCGCGGGGGGCGAGCAGCCGCTGTTCCAGTCACACATGTGGGACGGCTCGGCGGTGCCACTTGACGAGAACCTGGAGGTCGCCCGTGAGTTGCTGGCGGCAAGCGCCAAAGCCAGGACCGTTCTGGAGATCGAGATCGGGGTTGTCGGCGGCGAGGAGGACGGCATCGTCGGCGCGATCGACGAGAAGCTGTACAGCACTCCAGCGGACGCCCTACGGACCGCCGAGGCGATGGGCACCGGCGAGAACGGCCGGTACCTGCTCGCCGCGACGTTCGGCAATGTGCACGGCGTCTACAAACCTGGCAACGTAAAGCTCCGTCCGGAGATCCTCAAGGAGATCCAGGACGCAGTGGGCGCCAAAGTCGGCAAGGACAAGCCGTTCGACCTGGTCTTCCACGGTGGTTCCGGCTCGGCGCTGGAGGAGATCCGCGTGGCGCTCGACTACGGCGTCGTCAAGATGAACGTCGACACCGATACCCAGTACGCGTTCACCAGGTCGATCGCGGATCACATGTTCAAGAACTACGACGGTGTGCTGAAGGTCGACGGGGACGTCGGCGTGAAGAAGCACTATGATCCGCGGTCCTACGGTAAGAACGCCGAGGCCGCCATGGCCGCCCGAGTGGTGCAGGCGTGTTCGGACCTGCGCTCCACCGGCACCAGCATCGGCGGCTAGCCGCCGGCTTTCACCGCGTATCAACCTGCGCCCGGCTACCCAGCCGCCGGCCGCCGACCCGCCTGTTCGCGCGGCGTGGCACCTCCCGCGTAACAGGCGCCCCGCGGAACCGTCCCCTGCCGCGGCTCCGTGGGTCGCCTGCCGTTGTTGCAGGATCCCGCATGATTCAGGACTTGTCATGTCCACTTCCGGACAGTGTCCGTATGATGCCATTCATGCTTACGCCATTGGCACCGTGGGGCATCGATGACCGAAGTGACCTGCTCTATCGTGCGATCCTGCGCCATCCACAGCGAACGGCCGACCAGCTCGGCCGGATTATCGGCTGGACTCCGAGCGAGGTCAACGAACTCGCCAAGCCGTTGTTGCGGGCCAGGCTCGTCCGGCTAACCGAGTCGGGCGTCTACACCGCCCCGCCGCCGAGCGCGGCCATCGAAAACCTGGTGGTGACCGAGCAGGCCCGGCTGGCGCAACGGCAGCTCCGAATTCAGGACGCTCGCGCCGCGGCCGCCAACTTTACCGCCGAGCACCTGTCCGGCCAGGCGGAGCGCCGTACGCCGGCGCCATTGGCTGTGGTCACCGGCGCCGAGATCCCGGGCGCGATCGAAGACCTGGCCCGCACCACCCGCGGTGACGTCTGCTCGCTGGTGCGGCGCAGCCGCATCACCAACCATCCGTACCTCACCCAGGTCGGGCGATACCTGCTCCAGGGGGGACGATCGATGCGGACCGTCTACCCAATCGGACTGGTGGCCGACGCGGACCAACTGGCCGCGGTCCAGCTCTGGCTCAGCCAGGGCGAGCAGGCCAGGGTCGCGCCGGATGTGCCGACTCGGATGATCGTCTTCGGGTCGACGGCGGCGGTCATCGACTTGACGTTCGACCAGGAGTCGGAGACCGATCTGATCGTGCGCTCCCCGGCGCTGGTCGCCGCGCTGCGTGAGCTCTTCGAGCGGGTGTGGACGCACGCCGTCGCGGTCTCCCGCACGGACTTGGACACGGCCAACGACGAGCGCAAGCGGTTGATCGAACTGCTGTCGCTCGGCCAGAAGGACGAGTACGTCGCGCGCCATCTCGACGTCTCCCTACGGACGGTTCGCCGCCGAGTGGCCGACATGCTCACGGAGCTCGGCGCGGCCACCAGGTTCCAGGCCGGGATGGAGGCGGTCCGGCGCGGCTGGGCGTAGGGCCCGGCGCTGACCGGCTCGCCCCAGATCCGGCCGGTATCGTGTGCCCGCATCGCGAACAATGATCCGAAAGTTTGGGCCCCCTGGAGGCGCACGTGCCCGCGATCGTGCTGGTTGGAGCGCAGTGGGGAGACGAGGGAAAAGGTAAGGCGACCGACCTGCTCGGCGGCTCGGTCGACTACGTGGTCCGCTACCAGGGCGGCAACAACGCCGGCCACACCGTGGTGATCGGCGCCGAGTCCTACGCGCTGCATCTGCTCCCGGCCGGGATCCTGACCGCCGGCTGCACGCCGGTCATCGGCAACGGAGTCGTCATCGACCCGGCGGTCCTGTTCGCCGAGCTGGACGGCCTCAACGAGCGCGGGGTCGACACCTCTCGCCTGCTGGTGTCCGCCGGCGCGCACTTGATCATGCCGTACCACCGGGTCATCGATAAGGTCACCGAGCGCTTCCTCGGCCAGCGAAAGATCGGCACCACCGGCCGCGGGATCGGCCCGACCTACGGCGACAAGGTGTCCCGGCTCGGGGTGCGGGTGCAGGACCTGTTCGATCCGAAGATCCTCGCGCAGAAGGTGGAAGGCGCGCTCGAGCAGAAGAACCAACTGCTGGTCAAGGTGTACAACCGGCGCGCGATCCGCGCCGACGACGTGGTGGCCGAGTACCTCGACTACGCCGAGCGGCTGCGGCCCTATGTTGCGGACACCGTGCTGCTACTCAACCGGGCGCTCGATGCCGGCAAGGTGGTCCTGCTCGAGGGTTCCCAAGGCACGCTGCTTGATGTGGATCACGGCACCTACCCGTTCGTGACCTCGAGCAGCCCGACCGCGGGCGGCGCCTGCGCCGGATCCGGGATCGGGCCGACCCGGATCGCCCGGGTGCTCGGCATCCTCAAGGCGTACACGACCCGGGTCGGCTCGGGACCGTTCCCGACCGAGCTGCTCGACGCGGACGGGGACTACCTGCGTCGGGCCGGCGGCGAGGTGGGCGTGACCACCGGCCGGGATCGCCGGTGCGGCTGGTTCGACGCGGTCATCGCCCGGTATGCGTTCCGGGTCAACGGGCTGACCGACCTGTTCCTGACCAAGCTCGACGTGCTGTCCGGGCTGCCGCGCATCCCGGTCTGCGTGGGCTACCGCGTCGGGGACGAGCGGCAGGACGAGATGCCGCTCACCCAGACCGAGTTCCACCACGCGGTTCCGGTGTACGAGTACTTCGAGGGCTGGACCGAAGACATCAGCTCGGCGACCTCGGTGCGCGAACTGCCGGCGGCCGCGCAGCGGTACGTCGCCGCGGTCGAGGAGCTGTCCGGAGCACCCGTCTCGGCGATCGGTGTCGGCCCCGGCCGCAACCAGACCATCCGGGTTCGGCCCCTGCTCTAGCACCGGTTCGCTACGATCGCGAGGGTGAGCTATGACCTCCGGTTCGTGCCGCACAGGCCGGGCCAGGACTGGGAGGAGGCGCTGGCCGCGGCCGAGGAATCGTTCGGTCAGGACCGGCCGGCCGGCGGCGACCTGGCCGACACCTGGGACCGGCTGGTCGATCGATGCCAGCCGTTGCTCGACGGCCCGATCGAGCTTTACCTCACCCGAGAGTTCCGGGAGCTCTCGGACGAGGGCACCGGGATCGCCCTCACGCTCTTTCCGACCGAGGCGGGACTGACCGCGCCGTACGGTCACGGTGAGCCGAAGCGGCTGATTGCCACTCTGTTTGCGCTGGCGCAGGTGGTACAGGAGGAGACCGGCTGGCGCGGCTTCGACCCGCAGCTCGGGGTGGGCCTCGATGAGGTGCGCGCGGGCGTGGCGGAATCGCAGTACGCCACCGGTCCGACCGGTGACCGGTCGAGCATGCGCTTCGTCGAGCAGTGGACCACGTTCGGCGAACCCGGCGAGCCCTAACCTCGCCGGTTGGCGTCCGCGCTAGCCTCACCGCCCGTGAACATCCTCGTCGTCGGTTCGGGTGGCCGCGAGCATGCGCTCTGCCAGGCGCTGGCCGCGGACCCGGCGGTGACCGCGCTGGCGTGCGCGCCCGGCAACGTCGGCATCGCCCGGATCGCCACCACGCACCCCGTTCCGGCCATCGATCCGGGGGCGGTGACCGGGCTTGCCCGGCAGCTCGGCGCGGATCTGGTCGTGATCGGTCCGGAGGCACCGCTGGTCGGCGGCGTCACGGACGCGATCCGGGCCGCCGGGATCGCCTGCTTCGGCCCGATCGCGGCGGCGGCCAGACTGGAGGGCTCCAAGGCGTTCGCAAAGGAGGTCATGGCGGCTGCCGGGGTACCGACCGCGCGGGCGGTGGTGGCCGAGACCGAGGCCGAGGTGGCCGGCGCGCTGGCTGAGTTCGGCCCGCCGTACGTGGTCAAGGCCGACGGGCTCGCCGCCGGCAAAGGAGTGGTGGTTACTGCGGACCGGGCCGCGGCGGCGGCGCACGCGGCCGGCTGCGGGCGGGTGGTTATCGAGGAGTTCCTGGACGGCCCGGAGGTGTCGCTGTTCGGGATCAGCGACGGAGTACGGGTGCTCCCGCTGGCGCCCGCCCAGGACTTCAAGCGCGCCGGCGACGGGGACACCGGCCCGAACACCGGCGGCATGGGTGCCTACTCGCCGCTGCCGTGGGCACCCGCCGACCTGGTCGAGAACGTGCTCGACACCGTGCTGCAGCCGACCGTAGACGCGATGCGCGAGCGCGGCACTCCGTTCGCCGGCCTGCTCTACGCCGGACTTGCGCTCACCTCGCGCGGCGTGCGGGTGGTGGAGTTCAACTGCCGGTTCGGCGACCCGGAGACGCAGGTGGTTATGGCCCGGTTGGCCAGCCCGCTGGCCGGGCTGCTGTATGCCGCCGCGACCGGGGGTCTGGCCGGTGTCCCGGCCCCGGTATGGCGGGACGACGCCGCGGTGACGGTGGTGATCGCCGCGGCAGGTTACCCCGGCAAGCCGCGGACCGGCGATCCGATCGACGGTCTCGCCGCCGCCGAGGCGCTGCCCGGCGTGTCGGTCCACCACGCCGGAACCGCCGCCGACCCGGGCGGCCGGCTGGTCACTTCGGGTGGTCGGGTGCTTGCGGTGACTGCGACCGGCGCCGATCAGCGGCAGGCGCGCGAGCGGGCCTACCAGGCAGTGGCGCGGATCCGGATACCCGGCGCGCACTTCCGGACCGACATCGCGGGATGATGGCCTGGTGATCGAGCGCTACACGCTGCCGGAGATGGGCCGGGTCTGGAGCGAGGCTCACAAGTACGAGATCTGGTGCCGGATCGAGCGGCTCGTGCTCGAGGCGCAGGCGGAGAACGGCGTAGTGCCGCTCGAGGCCGTGGAGCCGATTCGGCGGGCCGCGCCGCCGACCCCGCAGCGAGTAGCCGAGATCGAAGCGGTCACCCAGCACGATGTGATCGCGTTCCTGACCGCCTGGGCGGACAACACCGTTCCGCGGGAGGCCGCTCGGTACGTCCACTTCGGGATGACCTCGTCGGACCTGCTCGACACCGCGCTGGCCGTCCAGCTTGCGGAAGCCACTAGCCTGCTGCTGGTCAAGGCCGACCGTCTGATCGTCACGCTGCGCGACCACGCGCTCGAGCACCGCACCACGTTGCGGGTCGGACGTACCCACGGCATTCACGCCGAGCCGGATGTATGGGGACACCGGGTCGCCGACTTCGCGTTCGCGATGGCGCGGTCCAGGGATCGGCTCCGGCGGGCTAAGAGCGCGGCCGCGGTGTGCGCCATCTCGGGTCCGGTCGGCACCTACTCCAACATCGACCCGGCCGTCCAGGGCCGGGTCGCGGCCGCGCTCGGCCTGCCCGAGGCGGTCGTCTCGACCCAGGTCGTGATGCGTGACGGCATCGGAGAATGGGTATCGACGCTGGCCATCATGGCGACCGTGATCGAGGCGATCGCGCTGGAGGTGCGGCACGGGCAGCGCACCGAGGTGCGCGAGCTATGGGAGCCCTTCGGCCAGGGCCAGAAGGGCTCGTCCGCGATGCCGCACAAGAAGAACCCGATCATGTCCGAGCGCATCTGCGGTCTGGCCAGGATCGTGCGAGCTCAGGTCACCCCGGTGCTCGAGGGCATCCCGTTGTGGCATGAACGTGACATTTCGCATTCCTCGGTGGAGCGGGTGGCGCTGCCGGACGCCGCCAGCACTACGGATTATCTGCTGCATCTGAG
>DATAFN010000335.1:0-1897 GCA_036257435.1 Actinomycetes bacterium | reverse complement strand
TTGGGGGTTCTACCGCTACCACCAGCTGGCCGACACGGTGCCGATGCCAACCAGCCTGGACCTCAACGACCTCGACCCGGCCACGTTGCAGGCCTATACGGATGCCTTGAAGAACGCGCTGCTCGTGGAGTACCGGGAGATCTTCCTGGCTACCGCGCTGGTCTGCGCAGTGGGCGCGGTTATCGCGGCTACCGCCCTACGGTCCCGATCGCGGGTTGCGCTCGATAGCATCGGCTCCGATCGCGCCGCTGATCGATCAGTCGAGCCGGCAAGCCCGCAGCGCGGACCGGCAGCACCGTCAGAACAGTAAGGACAGCCGTATGCCGAGCACCGAGAAGATGACCATCCTGGTGTACAGCGATGACGTCGATACCCGCGCCAAGGTCAGGCTCGCCATCGGCCGGCGACCCGCGGCGGAGCTGCCGCGGGTGGAGTACGTGGAGTGCGCCACCGAGCCGGTGGTGATCGCTACGGTCGACCGCGGTGGAATCGACGTGGTGGTGCTGGACGGCGAAGCAGTGCCGGCCGGTGGGATGGGGATCTGCCGGCAGCTCAAGGACGAGATCTACCGCTGCCCGCCGGTGCTGGTGCTGACCGGCCGGGTGCAGGACGCGTGGCTGGCGAACTGGTCGCGAGCCGACGCATCGGTGCCGCATCCGCTCGACCCGGTAGCCCTTGCCGACGCGGTCGCCGGCCTGATGCGCAAGCGCCTGGCCCGGCTTCCGGTCTCGTGAGCAGCTGGCCGGACGTCCTCGGCGCGCTGCTGCGCGGCGAGAACCTGACTGTCGGCTCCGCCGCCTGGGCCATGAACGAGATCATGGACGGGCAGGCGACCGATGCCCAGATCGCGGCGTTCGCGGTCGGGCTGCGGGCCAAGGGTGAGACGGTCGACGAGCTGGAGGGCCTGGTCGCGGCGATGTACTCGCACGCCACCCCATTGCTGGTCCCGGGTCCCGCGGTCGACGTGGTCGGCACCGGAGGCGATCGGTCGCACTCGGTGAACATCTCCACCATGGCGGCGATCGTGGCCGCGGCCGCCGGTGCACGCGTGGTGAAGCACGGCAACCGCGCCGCCTCCTCCGCTTGTGGCTCGGCCGATCTGCTCGAGGAGCTCGGGATCGTCCTCGACCTGCCCGCCGACGAGGTGGCCGCGGTGGCCATCGAGCTCGGGATCACATTCTGCTTCGCACCCCGGTTCCATCCGGCGCTGCGCCACGCAGCGGGCGCGCGGCGCGAGATCGGTGCGGCGACCACGTTCAACTTCCTCGGACCACTGGCCAACCCGGCCCGGCCGTCGGCCCAGGCGGTCGGTGTGGCCGACGCCCGGATGGCCGGGGTCCTGGCGGGCGTGCTGGCCAGGCGCGGGGTGAGCGCGCTGGTGTTCCGGGGCGAGGACGGGCTCGACGAGCTGACCACGACGACCACCTCGCGGGTCTGGCTGTCCCGGGTCGGCGCGGTCACCGAGCTCGAGCTGGATCCGCTCGACCTCGATCTACCGCGCGCCCAGCCGGCCGACCTGCGCGGCGGCGACGCGCCGATCAACGCTGCCGTGGCGCGCGCGGTGCTGGCCGGGGAGCACGGTCCGGTCCGGGACGCAGTGCTGCTCAATGCCGCGGCGGCCCTGGTGGCCTACCAGATGTCCGACGGCAGCCTGGTCGAGCAGCTGGCCACCGTGCTGCCCCGGGCCGCCGAGTCGATCGACTCCGGTGCCGCTGCCGCGCTGCTCGACCAGTGGGTGGCCAGCACCCGCGAGCGGGCCAAGCGGAGCTGACTGCGGCCGGCTAGGCGGTGCCGAGGGCGAATGCGGCCTCGAGGTCGTGCCGCGAGTAGGTGCGGAACGCCACGTGCGTTTCGGTCCCGACGATGCCGTCGATCTTGTTGATCCGCCCGGGGATGA
>DATAFN010000318.1:0-15571 GCA_036257435.1 Actinomycetes bacterium | reverse complement strand
GCCGCCGGCGAGTTCGTAGACGATGCCGGCCGCGGCGGCCGAGCAGGCGTACATCGCCGCGTTGAACACCGCCTTGATCCAAGGCAGCCCGGCGGTAGCCGCGGACAGCGCTCCGAGCAGCACCACCAGTGCGGCTCCGCTCGGGGGCAGCAGCAGCACGCCCGCGAGCGCAATCGGGAAGGCGACTGAGAGCATCACGCCGCGGCCAACCCGGATCCGGGTTACGCCCTCGGCCGCGACGTTCATGATCGCAAGGACGATCAGCGTTACCCAGTCGACTGTGATCCACGCCAACGGAGCGATTAGCACAGCTCCGGCAGCGGCCACGAAGCCTACGTAGACCTTCACCGCCGCTGTCATCGGCCTCTATCAGTCCCATCCATGACGTAACGCCTCAGAGAGCATAAAACCGAGGAGCGCCTTGCGCAGCAGAAGCGCGTCATGCTCGATCGAGCTTCACGCGCCAATGCGGCAGGCGCTCCTCGGGGATGCCAGCGGCATCACGTAGCGACTATCCCCAAGACCAGCCAGGCAATCTCACGACACACCTCCCCGGGAGCGTCGACGTAAGCAACGTCACCGGGCTGCGGTACGGAGTCGCCACCACACGTTCCGGACCGCGCCCACATCCCCCGTGCCGCCCAACAACATCCGTGGGGGCGGTCACTGCCAGCGAGTTGGCGTGGACGAGTCAAGAATCTGCTCGACCAATGTCACGATCTTCTTCACGGCTCCCCTCTCTTCTGAGAACTGCGCCGCCGGGCGACGGTGCGATCCGAGTGAAGGACGGAGTCCCTGCCTGCGTCAAGCAGCCTCGCCGACACGTAGCGTAAGTATCCCGACGCTTTACTCCCCCGATCGGTGGGCAAAGATGCATGCTTTGCCTCTTTTGTCGGGTCTTTCAGCCGCGGAAACGACTTCTGTGATGGAATTCTCTAACGTCGATCACTCTCCGTAAGCGGTCACCCACCACGAGCAACCGCGTACACGCGCGCCACTCGGGCGCGCCAGACCCGCCAGTCCGCAGCCATCGGCAGGGACAAATCGGGCTCGGGCGTCGCAAGTGTGATCTTGGAGTTCTTACGGTCGGGACTTGTACCGACATGACCACCCAGGTGCCGGCCTCGAGATCACACTAACGAGGCCGCAGCCGGGATTGTCCGGATTGTTCCCACGACCCGGTGCGGCGGCGCGGGGCCGGTCGAAACCCGGGCGCAACCGGGCGGTCAGGCCACGGGGTCAGGCCGCGCCGGTCGTCGGCGCGGCAGAGTCAGCCTTCGGATTCGAGCTCTATGCGCGCAACCCGGATTCGCTCCAGCACCTTGTCGCGAAGGTCGCCCGGCACGTCGTCACACCCGCACGATCGATGCACCAACGCCTTGACCGCCTTCTCCAACCCGAACTGGTCCAGGCAAGGACCGCACTCGTCCAGGTGCGCCTTGATCTTCGCCGACTCGGCCGGATCGGGCACCTCGTTGTCCAGGTAGGTGTACACCTGGTCGAGGATCTCGCTGCACGGGACCTCGTGCGGCCGGCCACAACTCATGATCCCGAGCCTTTCGGTGCTTCGGCGTTGCCGGCCAGCGCCGGTAGCAGCCCGCGTTCCCTGGCGTAGTCCTCGAGCAGGGCCCGCAGCTGCCGGCGGCCCCGGTGCAGTCGGGACATCACGGTGCCGATCGGCGTACCCATGATCTCGGCGATGTCCTTGTAGGGAAAACCCTCCACGTCGGCCAGGTACACGGCCATCCGGAACTCGTCCGGGATCGCCTGCAGCGCTTCCTTGACATCACTGTCGGGCAAGTGCTCCAAGGCCTCGGCTTCGGCCGACTTCAGCCCGCTGGACATATGCGACTCGGCCCGCGTCAGCTGCCAGTCTTCGATCTCCTCGCTGGCCGCTTGCTGGGGCTCGCGCTGCCGCTTGCGGTAGCTGTTGATGAACGTGTTGGTCAGGATCCGGTACAGCCAGGCCTTGAGATTGGTGCCCTCGGTGAACTGGTGGAACGACGCGAACGCCTTGGCGAACGTCTCTTGGACCAGATCCTCGGCATCGGACGGGTTCCTGGTCATCCGCAGCGCGGCCGAGTAGAGCTGGTCCAGATACGGCAGGGCGTCGCGCTCGAACCTAGCCGTGCGGGCTTCCATCGTCTCCGTGACCGAACCCACCTCCTCGACCTCGGAGGTATTACCTACCCCGGGCCGCGAGGATATCGACCTGCCACCGGTAACCGGCCACTCGGGCCAGTCCAGCGGTGAAGAGCGGTGGCTCGCAGCGAGCATCCAGGTTCCTTCGGGTCGACGAGCGCGTCGCCGGACAGAACAGCCAATCAGACCACTATTGTTCCCGACGATCGCGGATCAGCGATCTCTGGACCGGCCGGCGGCGACCAGGAGCTGCACCCAGCCGGCGACATCGGCGGCGACCGAGGCCAGCGCGGCCGACTGGGAAATCCCGCTCGATTTCAGGATCTTGAAGCCATGATCCGCCCCGTCGACCGGACGCAGTTCGGTGCCGCGCGGAAACTCGGGCGGGCCACCGAACAGATCGCGTGTGCCCTGCACCACGAGCACCGGCACGCCGGCCCCGGTCAGCTCGGCCACCCGCGAATGCTGCGGTCGGCCCGGTGGGTGCAATGGGAAGGCCAGCGCGATCACCCCGTGCGCACCGGTGGTCAGCGCGGTCCGACAGGCTACCCGAGCGCCCGCGCTGCGGCCGCCCACGACCAGCGGAGTGCCGATCTCCAGTTCCTCGAGCACCGCCAGCCAGGCTCGGTCGAGCGTGGCGGGTGGCGCCGAGACCTTCCGTCCGGCTGCTCGCCACGGCTGCTCCACCAGCACGACCGAGATACTCCGGCGCGGCAGCTCGCGAGCCAGCGCGGCCAGGTCGGGGGCCTGGATCCCGCCTCCCGCCCCGTGCCCGAGCACGACCGTGGCGATCGCGTCCGGCGCCGTGCTCGGCACCACCCTGGCCGGTCCGACCGGTGTGCCGATCGTCATCGCGGACTTGCCCACCGGCCGACCATATCCGCCCGGCTCACTCGACCGGGACGATCTCCGGCGCGCCCAGCCGGGCCGCGTCCGCGGTCCGGTCGTCCGGCATCCCCTGCGAGTCCCGCTCGGCCGCCACCCGTTTGGTGTAGTGCTCGAGCTCCCGCTCGACCTGGTCCGGAGTCCAGCCGAGCACCGGGGCGAGTAGCGCGGCCACTTGCTCCCCCGACCGGGTGCCGCGGTCGAACGTCTCGATCGAGATCCGCGTCCGCCGGGTCAGCACGTCGTCCAGATGGCGGGCGCCCTCGTGCGACGCGGCATAGACGATCTCGGCGCTCAGGTAGTCGTCCGCATCCGGTAGCGGCGCGGTCAGCGAGCGGTCCGCTGCGATCAGCTCGAGCACTTCGTCGATGAGCGAGCCGTACCGTCGCAACAAGTGCTCGATTCGGGCCACGTGCAGACCGGACTCGGCCGCAATCCGGTGCCTGGAGTTCCACCGCGCCTGGAATCCCTCCGCGCCGACCAGCCTGATCTCCTCGGTGCAGCTCGGCGGCACCCGATCGGCCAAGCCGTGCGCGGCGGCGTCGATCGCATCCCTGGCCATCACCCGGTACGTGGTCAGCTTGCCGCCCGCGACCACGACCAGTCCGGGCACGGGGTGTCCGACCACGTGCTCCCGGGACAGCGCCGAGGTCGCCTCATCGGTGTCGCCGCGCAGCAACGGGCGCAGCCCGGCGTACACGCCCTCGACGTCGGCGTGCCCGAGTGGGGTGGTCAGCACAGCATTCACCCGCTCGAGCAGGAAGTCGATGTCCCGTCGGCTGGCCGCCGGGTGAGCCTTGTCCAGTGTCCAGTCGGTATCCGTGGTGCCGACGATCCAGTGCCGGCCCCACGGGATCACCAGTAGCACCGACCGCTCGGTGCGCATGATGAGCCCGGTCGAGGAGTGGATTCGGTCCCTCGGCACCACGAGATGAATGCCCTTCGAGGCACGCACGTGGATCCGACCGCGCTCCCCGACCATGGCCTGGGTCTCGTCGGTCCAGACCCCGGTCGCATTGACCACCTGCTTGGCGCGTACCACCAGATCCGCACCGTGCTCGAGATCGCGGACCCGTACTCCGACCACCCGCTCGCCTTCGCGGAGAAACCCGACTACGCGCGCCCGGGATGCGGCCAGCGCGCCGTACCCGGCCGCGGTCCGCACCAGCGTCACGGTCAGTCGCGCGTCGTCCACGCCGGCGTCCCAGTACCGGATCGCTCCGGTCAGCGCGTCCCGGCGCAGCGAGGGGACCAGCCGGAGCGCCTGCCGGCGAGTCAGATGCCGGTGCAGGCCGAGCGTGCCCGGGTTTTCAGGTCCGAACGAGAGCCGGCTCAGCGAGTCGTACAGGGCGAGGCCGGCGCCCACGTACGGACGCTCCCAGCCGCGGTGGGTCAGCGGAAACAGGAATGGCATCGGCCGCACCAGGTGCGGGGCCAGGTGCCGCAACAGCAGGCCGCGTTCCCGCAGCGCCTCCCGGACCAGACCGAAGTCGAGCATCTCCAGGTAGCGCAGCCCGCCGTGTACCAGCTTGCTCGACCGTGACGAAGTACCGGACGCCCAGTCCCTAGCCTCCACCAGCGCGGTGTCCAAGCCGCGGGTGGTCGCATCCAGCGCGGCGCCGGCACCGACCACCCCGCCGCCGATCACTACCACGTCGAACTCGCGCCCGCCGGACATCGCATCCAGCGCCGCCTGCCGCTCGGCCGGACCAAGGCATGCCGTCACGGCCCCATTCTTGCCGGTGCGGCGACGACCTCTTAACGATCATTAGTCCCGGAGGCGGATGACGGATGCCATCGTTTTGCGGTACCGGCTGCGGTAATCGGCAACTGGAAGCCGAGCCGGCTAGGCCGAGCGGCCGGCCGCCCAGGACGTCCAGGCGCCCTGGGTGTGGGTGCGGGTCGGCCGCTGCTCGCCTCTGGCCCACTCACGCCGTCGCTGAGCCTGCTCCAGATGCCGGTCCACCAGTTCGGGGACGGTCCGTTCCAGGAAGTCGATCAGATGCTTGCCGACCTCGGTCAGCAGGTAGCCGTCACCGTCGCAGTTCGGGCAGGACTCGAACTCGGACGGCGAGGAGTTGGGCTGTGATTGCGCATGCTCGGCGAGCGCGGCCAACCGGGACACCGGATCGGTGATCGAGGTCTCGATGCGGCGGTATTCGGCGACCCACTCGGTCCATTCGGACCCGGGTACGCGGCCGGTGCCCTCGCAGTCCGGACACGGAACCTCGTACGCGCTCTCCACACCAACCGGCCTCCCTATCCGGAGCTCTGGCGAGTGGCGCACGGCCGGCGGTCGGCCGTGGGGAGGACGCCCCTCGATCCAGTCGAGCAGTGTTTCGTCGTTGACCTGCAGGTAGCGACGGCAGTCTCACATTAGGGCAATTGTGGCTTACTAGCGACCTTTCCCGCTGATTGACCTGCCGGTTAGCCCGTTCGGGGCGCGATCGGGCGAACTGGCAAGGGTTCTGGCAAGGGTCTGCGCGAAGCGTGGTGGCGACCACCACCCCGCTTCGTGCAGGAGGTCCGCACGGTGGTTCCGGCGCCGGAGTCAACCCATCACACCACCGGGCTGGTCGGCCGGCTGAACGCCGAATGGTCCACGTTGCTCGACGCGCCGGCGAGCCGGGCTGCAGTCGATGCCTGGCGTCGCCGGGAGCCCCGGCTGGCCGGGCTGGCCGATCTAGCCGCGGTCGAAGCCGCGGTCCGGACCGGCGCCGCTCGGGCAACCGCCGGCCAGGCGCCCCTGAATCCGAGCGGCGCCGCTCCGGCGCGCGCTACCCGGGGACGTGCCGACACCACCCGAGCCGACGCCGACGAGCTACTGCTCGCATTGCTCCGCCAAGCGACCAAGCCCGGTGCACCGTGGGCCGAGCTGGCCGGGCGTACCGTGCTGCAGCTGATGCTGCCGAAGGCGGTGGCGATCGCCCGCGGCCAGCGCGGCCGAGTGCCCGACCCGGACGAGCGGATCAGCGCCGTGATCGCCTGCCTGTACGAGACGATCCGCCGCTACCCGGTGGACCGGCGGCCGCGCAGCGTGGCCGGCAACCTCGGCCTGGACACGCTGCACCTGTTCCAGCGCCGCACCGGGACCGAATGGACCGAACTGCCGACCGACCCGGCGGATCCGGTGCTCGACCCACCGGGGCCGGGCAGCGATCCCGTGGCCGGCCTGCTCGGCTGCCTTCAGCGGGCGCTGGACCTGCAGCTGATCGACCCAGCCGACGAGGCGGCGGACGGGGTCGATCCCAGCGCCAATCCGGCGGGCCGGGAGCGGCTGCTCGAGCTGCTGGTCTGGGCCGTCGAGCGGCAAGTGGTGGGCAGCGCCGACGCCGCCCTCCTCGCGCGCGCATACGGCGCAGAGCGCGTCGACGACGGCGCGCTGGCCGCTCGACTCGGTTGCGATCGCAGCACCGTATGCAAGCGCCGACTGCGTGCGATCCGCGCATTGCGCGCCGCCGCCGCCGAGTTCCTCGCGACCGAGTCCGCCGCGGCCTGACCACCTCCCGTCGCGGCCGGACCGGGTCCGCCACGGCCCGACCAGGTCCAGCGCCGCCCGAACATTTGCCCGCCGCGGTCGGCACAGATCGCCGACCGGCCGGCACCTACCCCGGGTGAGAGCAAGCCTCGGCAGCGGCGATGGGCGGGTGGGTGCGATGCGGCCCCTGGATGCGGCGGAACAGCAGGTGGTCCGGGCTCGGCGGCAAGTGCACGAGCTCATCCTCAAGCTCGCCGAGCAGCCAATCGACGCGGAGACCTACCGGCAGTTGCGCGCCTACCTGGACACCGAGGCCGCACCGGCCCTGGCGGCGCTGCAGGCGCTACGCGAGCGCGGACCGCGGGACCTCCGCGCGCGAATTGTCGAGCTACTCGCGCAGTTCGAATCCGACTCCCGGAATGCCGAGTTCGAGACCGATGGACAGGACGGTGCCGCCGATGGCCGGGCGCAGCAAACGGCGTAGCCACAGCCATCGGCGCGCCACTCCACCTGTTCAGCTGGGTCCGGTGTACGACGGCGGCGGGGACGCCGATCCTGACGTCCTCGGTGCCGATCTGCCGGGCTGGCCGGGTTCGCCGGCCGGAGTTGGCTTCGCGACCAAGATGGTCACGGTCGCCCTGTGGTGCGCGGTCGTCGCCGGCCCGGTGCTCGGACTGGCCGCATTCGCGCACGACGGCGGCTCCGCGAGCGCGAGCGACCAGACCGTGCCGGAGCTCCGATCCGGTACCGCTCCGGCCGGTGTGGCCAGCCTGTACCTGGCCGCGTGGCTGTCCGCCGGCAGCGGTACCGAGGAGACCGTGCGCGCCTACTACCCACAGCTCGGGCGCCTCCCGGATCAACCGAACCGGCACAGTGCCACCCGACTGGTGCCGGTGGAGGTGGTCGAGGTCTCGCCCGGCTACTGGTCGGTCACGGTAGCGGCACAGGTGGTGACCCGGACGGAGCGCGGCTGGGTCGACACCGGTGTGCACTACTACCGGGTCCCGATCCGGGTGCTGGGCGGGCCGGAGGCGGGGGGCGAAGGGAAGCCCGGTGGCCCCACCGGTTATGTGGCCACCGGGCTCCCGGCCGAGGTCGGCGCGCCGGCCGGGCTGGATCCGGTTCAGGTGGACTACCCGCGGCACCGCCCGGCCGACTCGGCCGATCCGGTCGCCGACTCGGTCGGCCGGTTCCTGGCTGCCTACCTGCTCGGCGACGGCGAGCTGACTCGCTACGTCAGCCCGGGCAGCGCCCTGAGCCCGATCAGCCCGCCGCCATACACCGGGCTGGTGCTACGCGATTTGTACACCGACGAGTCCAGCAGCAGCGGCCGCGACCCGGACCGGGACGGCGCCCGGCTGGCCGTGCTGGCCACGGTAGACGCGACCGACCGGTACGCGACCACTCGCCAGCTCAGCTATGCGCTCACGTTGACCTCCCGGGACGGCCGGTGGGAGGTGAGCGCGCTCGATCCGGCGCCCGCGCTCGCTACCGGCGGCGAGATCCCGCTAGCGACTAGCACCACTGCGCCCTAGGAGACCGCGCATGTCCATCCCCGCTTCCGACGGCCAGGTTGTGCTGGCCGGCGACATCCTCGACTGGATCACCGCGAAGACCGACCAGATCCAAGGCGTCATCCCGATGGTGGTGCTGCTGCTGGCCGCGTTCGTTGTCATCGCCGTGTTCGTCAAGACCCGCGCGTTCGTGCCGACGATCATCGCGTTCCTGCTCGGCGCATTCCTCTGGTTCGCCGTGCAGAACATGGAGTGGCTGGGCGAGCGGGTGCAGGACGAGATCCAGGACGAGAGCCAGCAGGGCCCGCCCCTCGAGCGGGTGCTCTGAGCCGCGATGACCGTCCCGACCGGATCCACGCTTGGCGGCGCCGAACCCACCCGGCTGATCGGCCACTGCTATACCAAGGCTCGCCGGTTCCCGCTGGTGATCGGCAAGCTTCCCGGTGGCGGCCGGATCCCGGGCGGTCCGTACAGCCTGCATCAGATCGGCGCGATGGTGGTGGCCGCCATCGTGCTCAAGCAGACCAGTGCGATCTGGGCCCACTTCGGCCTGCTCAACCTGGTCGTCTTCGTGGCCGTGCCGTACGGGCTGGCGTTCGCGCTGCGGCACGCCCGCATCGACGGGCGAAGCCCGATCTGGGCGGCGGTCGGCTGGCTCAGCTACCTTTCCGCACCCCGTGGTGGGCGCCTGCGCGGCCGGCCGCTTCGCCCAGCCCGAACTCGCCGCCAGGCCGGGCGGTTCCGCTTTGGTCAGGTCCCGCCGGACCTGGGCCGGGCACCGGCGCGGGCCACGGCAGCCGCCGTCCTGCTCCCGCACTGCGCTCGGCCGCAACCCGCGCTGGCGCCGACCGGGCTGAGCCAGCTGCTGGACCGGACTACCTAGGAGCACCGTGTGCGCTCTCCGATTCGCTACCTCGCCGGCAACCTGACCTGGAGCATGTCCGGGCCGGTCTGGGCCACCTGGCGGGTGCTGCCGACCAGCTACCACCATGCCGGCGCGACCGCCAAGCGCGACCTGCTGGATGCGACCGAGGCCGTGCTCAAGGGTCTGCCGGCCGAGTCGCTGCTGATCAGCTTGTGCCCGCGCACCGACGCGAGCGACGTGGTCCGGCGGATGATCGACGGGGTGCCGCTGGAGCACTGCCCGGAGTGGGTCCAGGCCTGCGAGGCGACGCTGGACAGCCTCGAGGACATGGCGCTGCACGAGCGCACCCACTGGATCTCGGTACCGCTGCCGATGCTGACCCGGTCGCAGCGCACCTCCGCGGTGCTCGACTCCGCGAAGGCGGCCGTGGTCGCCGCGTTCGGCCTGGCTCCGGCGCCCCCCGGCCGGAACGAGGTGCGCGGTTACCTGGCTGCGGCGAGGCAGCTGCGGGCCACGCTGCCGGGAACCGTGCGGCTGCGCGAGGCCACCCCGGCCGAGGTGTATTGGATGCACGCCAGGGCGGCCAGGCGCGGTTTGGACGAGCCCGCATTGCCCCGATCGGAGGCCAGCCGGCCGCGGACCGGGCTGGCCGTGGTCAGCGAGACCGTGTTCGACGAGGGTGCCAAGAGCGACGAGGACGGCGCGGGCCCGAGCCCGTTCGACCGCCGCGTGCTCAAGGTCGTCACCGAGCACGGCGCCAGCTACCAGGCGCTGCTCACGGTGGCCGAGATGCCCGACTCGTTTGCATTTCCCGGCTCGGAGTGGCTGGCCAACCTGGACGAGTTCGGGACCCCGATCGACTGGGCCGCCCGGATCCGTACCGTCCCGGCGGTGGAGGCCGAGGCCCGCAGCCGGCGGCAGGCCAGGGAACTGGCCGAGCAGGTGGGCGAGTACAGCCATGAGACTGCGGGTGTGCCGGCCGCGCTCCAGGAAGCGCGGACCTCGCTCGACGACTACCGAGCCCGGTTGCAGGCCAGCGCCAGCGAGGTGGAGCTGCAGGTCAGCGTGGTGCTGTGTGTAGCAGCGCCGGACCGGGCCGAAGTGGAGGCACACGCCGAGGCCATCCGCAAGGCCTACGCCGCTAACGACTACCAGCTGGCCCGGCCGCTGGGCGACCAGCTCATGCTCTACACCGCGATGCTGCCCGGCTACCAGGCACCGCGAGTGGTCCGCGACTACGTGCAGTACCTGCTGGCCAGAGACTTCGCGATGGCGATGCCGTGGGTCGGCGGCAGCCTCGGTGACCCGACGGGTGGGCTGCTCGGGTTCAGCCTGGGCGGCAGCGGAGTCCGGCCGGTGCTGGTCGACCCGACCTACGGTCCGCGGGTCAATTCCAGCGCCTCGGCGGGCTGGGTCGGCGAGCTGGGCGCCGGAAAGTCGGTCGCGATGAAGGTGTTCATGTGGCTGCTGCTGGCCCGCGATCCGTATGCGAGAGCGCTGGTCGTCGACCGTACCCCGGTCGAGGAGTGGGTGCGGTTCGCACGGGCCTGTCCGGGCGCCACGCAGGTGATCCGGATCAGCGGACGGGCCGAGGTCAACCTGGACCCATTGCGGATCTTCCCGGCCGCGGTGGCCGCGCGCTACACCGAGAGCTTCCTCACCTTGCTGCTCGGCACCGCGCCGATGGAGCTCGAGGGCATCGTGCTGGCCGAGGCGATCGCCGCGGTGGTCAGCCGGCCAGGCCCCTCCATGATCGAGCTGGTTGCCGAGCTGGATCGGCGGGCCGCCCGCAGCGAGTCGGCGGCGGTGGACGTGTCCCGCAAGCTGCGGGTGGTGGCCGCCAAGGAACTCGCCCGGGTGCTGTTCGACCCGAACCTGCCGTCGCTTCGGCTCGAGGATGTGGCGTCCGGCGGCGCCGCGTCGGTGGTGTTCTCCACCGCCGGGCTGACGCTGCCGACCCGGGACGAGCTGTCGATCGAGCACCGGTTTCGTCGGCTGGAGTTCGAGAAGGTGTTCGGGCGCGCCTGCCTGTACCTGATCGCGGCACTGTGCCGCGAGGTGTCCTTTGCCGACCGCGGCCGGTTCGTTGGCGTGTTCTTCGACGAATGCTGGTGGCTGACCTCATCTGTCGAGGGTCAGGAGCTGCTGCTCGAGCAGGTCCGGGATGGCCGCAAGCACTTCGCCGGAGCGTTCCTCGGGAGTCACGACCCGGCCGACTTCGGCAACGAGACGGTCCGCGGCCTGCTCAGCCACCGGTTCCTGTTCCGGCACCGCAGTCCGGTGCTGGCCAGCCGCGGCCTGGAGTTCCTCGGCCTGGACGCGACTGAGCCGGGCCTGGTCGACCTGGTCACCAAGGAGCTGTCACCGGTCCACGGCAACGAGGCGGAACGCGAGCGGCGGGCCGGCGAGTGCCTCTACCGGCACCTCGCCGGTTCGGTGGAGCAGGTGAAGATCATGCTGCCGCCGCTGCCCGAGGTAGCCGAGGCGATCCTCACGACTCCGGTCGGCGTCCCGCCGATAACGCCCGCCAGTGCCCCACCGGTGCCTCCGGCCGGCGGTTCGCCGGTGAGTCCGGCCGGTACTACGTCCGTGAGCCTGGTGGGAATGGCATGAGTGTGGCGATCGCAGCCACGCTTGCGGCCCGGCTCACGGTGCTGGGCGCCCAGCCCAACCCGGACCAGCCGGGCATTCTCGCACCGTTCACGGTCACCGATTCCAACGGTGTCCCGATCAGCCATTACGACATCCACGCCGATATGGGCGCCTGGGACGACATCATCCGCAAGATCACATACTGGCCGATGTCGGTCGCGTTCGCCGGAGCGCGGATGCTAGTCGGCTTCGCCGCTTGGCTCATCGACTGGGCGCTGCAGTTCGAGCTGGTCCGGATCCTGTTCACCCCGGTGAACAACATCGCCGAGGCGTTCCAGTCGCTGATCGTGGATCGGATCGGCCTCCCTGGACTGCTGCTGTCCGTGGCGGGTGTGTACGCGACCTGGCTGGTGCTGTTCCGCAGCCGCAGCCGCGGCCTGCGCGAGGGCGCGATGAGCATCCTGATCTCCGCGATCGTGGCCACTTGGCTGGCCTCGCCGGCGCTGCTGCTGCTCGGCGACGGCGGTACCGGCGGGGTGACCAACGCGGCTCGCTGCTTCACGGCCGGCGTGGCCGAGCTCGCGCTTCCGCCCGGCACGCCGGATCCGGAACCTGGTCGCGGTCCGGTCGACCCGGGCGACATCGGACCGTGCAGCGGCACCGAACGGATCAGCAAGCCGGTCAACGAGACACTCGTGGATACCTTCATCCGGCGGCCGCACCAGCTGCTCAACTACGGGGTCGTCTTCGACGGCTCCGTCGACGGCCAGTGCCGGGACGCGTACGAGCAGATCGTCCGGGATGGTCCGTGGGGTACCGCGGACGAGCACCAGGACAACGATCCGCGCAAGATCATGACCTCGGCCGGCTGCGAGGCGTACGCCGAGTTCAACGAGGACCCGACCATCGACCGCCTGCTCGGTGCCCTGCTCACCTTCGTGGCCGCGCTGATCATCGTGGCGCTGTTCGTCGTCGTGGTCGGCGGCTACCTGGTCGCCCAGCTCTGGCTGGCATTCGAGGTGATCCGGGGGGTGTTCGTGCTGCCATTGGCGATCTTGCCCGGCCCCGGGCGGGCGGCGGTGTGGCAGTGGGTCGGCGGGGTGCTCCGTGCCGTGCTCACGTTGTTCCTGTCGCTGGTGTTCCTAGCGCTGTTCATGACGTTCGTCCAGGTGCTGCTCGAGCAGACGAACGGTCAAGCATTGATCGTCAGCTTCGTCGTCATCGATGTGGCCGCGTTCGCGGCGTTGGTGTTCCACCGCCGGTTGCTCAACGCAGGTCAGCGCGCGGCGGCGACGGTTACCGCACGGCTTGCCCACGACCGGCCGCCGACCGGACCGCCGGTGGTCTGGGTGCGGACCGGTGCGCCGCCCACGGCGATGTCCAGCTTCGTCAACCAGGGCAAGGCCGAGCTGCGGACCGCGGCGCGACCGATCACCGAGCCGGCCCGGCTGACCACGCAGGCCGCGCGCGGGATTTTCGAGGCCGGGAGCCGGGCCAGGCAACGGGGTTCGTTGCCGCGCTCGAATCGCGGGCGGCGCGGAGCCGGTGCCGCGGCGCTGCTAAACGGGGCGGGCGCCGCCCTGCGCGGGCCCGGCGGGGTCACGTTGCGCGGAGCCGGCGCCGCACTGCGCGGAACCCGGGCGATTGGCTCGCGCGGGGTGGGCGGGGTTGGCTCGCGCGGGGTGGGCGGGGTTGGCTCGCGCGGAGCCGGTGGTGGGGCCGCTGGAAACCGCAGCAACGGTCGGGCGGACCAGCGCACGGCCGCGCTGCGGGCCAGCCTGCGAGCGGCCCGGGCCGGACCGATCAGGCGGCGCTAGCGGTGATCGCCAAGGTAGCGATCGGCCTGGCCGCGCCAGTCGTGGCCGCGGTCGCGATGGTGTTCGTCGCGTTGTTCGCGGCCACCGGACTGGGCGCGCCGGCCATCGTGGCGCCCGCCGCGGTATCCGGAATCGACCCGACGTTGCTGATCGCGTACTCCCAGGCGGCTACCACGGCCGCCAAGCTACGGCCCGACTGCGCGGGAATACGCTGGTCCGTGCTGGCCGGCGTCGGCATGGTGGAGTCCGGTCACGCGGCCGGCCACACAGTCAGCGGCACCGGGCGGGTCACGCCCACGATCTACGGTCCGCTGCTCGACGGTTCCGTGCCCGGAACCGCGCGGGTGCCGGACACCGACCGCGGTCAGTACGACGGCAACCAGACCTGGGACCGCGCCGTCGGTCCAATGCAGTTCCTACCTGGCACCTGGGCCGAGCACGGCCGGGATGGGAATCGGGACCGGACCGCAGACCCGCACAACGTTTTCGACGCCACCTTGGCCACCGCGCTCTACCTATGCGGTGACGGCAAGCTCGACCTGCTCGATAGCGGTGCATTGGCCGCCGCGCTTCGCCGGTACAACGACTCGGCGGTCTACGTTGCGGAAGTGCTGGGCTGGATCGCGGCATACGACGAGCTGTCGATTGCCGCGCTCGACCCGATCCCGGAGTCCGGGCTCGGATCTCAGGTAGTGGCGGCCGCGATGCGCTGGCTCGGCACGCCGTATAGCTGGGGCGGCGGCAATGCCGCCGGGCCGACCGCCGGCGTGTGCTGTTCCCCCGGCGGCCAGGACGGGCGAACCGTGGTCGGCTTCGACTGCTCGGGCTTGACCCTGCACGCGGCCGCCGCGGCCGGGCTCGTGCTCCCCCGAGTGTCCTCGGCGCAGTATGTCGGCGGACCGGGCACCCGGATTCCACGAGGCGCCGGAATAGGTGTGCTGCTCCCGGGTGACCTGGTGTTCTTCGCGTTCGACATCGACAACCCGGCGACGATCCACCACGTCGGGATCTACCTCGGCGGCGGCAACATGATCAATGCACCGCGACCGGGCACGGTGGTGCGGGTGGAGCCGATGTACCTGGACGGCTACCTCGGTGCATTGCGATTGCCCTCGACCGGAACGGTGACCCGGTGAGCGGGCGCGGTGACCGGGCTCGGTTGCGAGTTGTTCGGGACTTCCCGACGTTGTCGAGCATCCCCGACAACGTCGGAGTTCCTCGACGGCTGCGACCCGACCGGCGGTCGCCACAGCGCGAGCAACCGGCGACGTGTCAGGAGCAACCGGCGGCATGGCGCCGGGCGGCGGTCCCGCTTGGTTGCGCGTTAGCGCTGGCCGTGGGCGGGGTACTGCTGCTGGCCGCCAGTGGGGACGCCGGCGATCCGGCCGCGCATGCGGAGCATGGGCCCTCGGCGACGGCCGCACAACTACCGGGCATCGCGCTGCGGTTGCGCTCGACCGCCCCGCAACCGGCCCCCAGCGGCCCGCCGATCGCGGTGACCACGGGCGGGCCGGGGGCGATGCCGATCCCGACCGAGTCTGCCGGGCCGGCCGATCCGCTGGCCGGACCGGTGCCGGATGCGTACGTTCAGCGGCTGCTCGATTCCGCGCCGACCTCCGCACCTCCGGCGCTGCCGGCCGAAACCAGCAACGCCGCCGTCCGGGCCGCCGGCCGGGTCTTGGTCGCGGACCTGACCGGCGCCGGCCGAGGCCAGTTTCCAGGGTTCTGGTCGGAGCCCACGCACACTGCGTGGGCTCATATCCGGGTTCAGGCCGCCACCGCGCAGACCGCCGGCCTGGTGCCCGCCCGGGTCGCGGTGACGCTGATCTGGGCCGGCACGTCACCAACCGGTGAGCAGGTGGAGCGACGCCGCACGGTGATCACGATGGAGCTGACCGAAAACGGCTGGTGGCCGCGCTCGGTGAGCTGATCGAGGCGTGGCGCACGTTAGTCGTGGTCCTAGTCCCCGAGCCAGAGGCAGAACGGGTGGCCGGTGGCCGGCCGGGTCGAGGAAGACGCGAACCTCTTCCTGGGGACCCAGTCCGGTTCCTCGACGGTAATCGGCCAGCCAAGTAGCCGGACGTAGAAGCGGGCAAGCGCACCTGGATCTGGCGCTCTAATGTTGACGGTCGTGAGCGTCAGTCGGGGTCGACTCGGCATGTGTCGTAGTTCCCGAGTGCGTTCGACCGAGTCCAGCAGCGCGGACGCAGCTGTGGCAGCTCTGCCCGGCCGACGAGCATTCATCGAGCAGCGGACCGGCGATCGGTCGGCCGGGTCA
>DATAFN010000285.1:0-2614 GCA_036257435.1 Actinomycetes bacterium | reverse complement strand
CTGCCGGGATTCGGATACTCACCGCCGCCGCAGCCGGCCAGGTACTCGCTCGGTGGCTACGCGAAACTGATCGAGCAGTTGATCGAGCAGACCTATCCGGATACGCCGGTACACCTGTTCGGCAACTCGATGGGCGGCACGATTGCCACGTTGGTCGCAGCGCGCCGGCCCGAGCTGGTCCGCAGCCTCACGCTGATCTCACCGGCGCTGCCGGAGATCCGGCCGCTGCGCAGCGCGGTTCCGGTGGCCGTGCTGGCGCTGCCCGGCGTGGGCCCGATGACCGCGCGCAAGCTGCACGCGATCCCGGCCGAGCGGCGGGTCGGCATGCTGCTCAACCTCTGCTTCGGTGATCCGGCTGCGGTGCCGGCCGACTGGCGCGAGGCGGCAGCCGCGGAGGTCCGGCGGCGCTCCGAGCTGCCGTATGCACCGGCGGTCCTGGTGGCCAGCACGCGGGGCCTGATCGGGCACTACTTGCTGCCCCGGCGCATTGGCCTGTGGAAGCTGGCGGCACGGGTCAGCGCACCGACCCTGCTGATCTACGGCGGCCGGGACAAGCTGGTGAACCCCCGAATGGCCGGTCGGGCGGTCAAGACCTACCGGGACGCCCGGCTGGTCATGCTGCCGAACAGCGGTCATGTGGCGCAGCTGGAGCATCCGGAGGCGGTTGCTCGGGCCTTTCGCCAGCTGCGTGTGACTGCGTGCGCTCCGATCCGCTAGCGTCAAGCTCGCATGGCTCGACATCGATTGGCCCCCACCGGCGCCCCGGCACCGCGATCGGTTCGAAGCCGCCGGCAGCGGCACCGGCACCGGCTGACCCGAGCGCAGCGGACAGCCCGGCGGCTGACCGCCGCCGGGGTTCTCGGCTGTGCCACCGCGACGCTTCTGTACACCTCGGCGTTCGGCGTCGGCCTGGACTGGTTCCGACCGCAATCCGGCTCCGCCCCTGCCGACACCGGCGGACTGGCCGCGGCGGCCGCGGCGGGCGCGAGTCAGGCGGCGCACGGCCAGCCGCCGCCGGTCAGGACATCGAGTCGGCGGTACGGCCCGACCGGCGACGCCTCGCGTAGCGACCTGATCGGCCGGGCGGCGACTGCGCGATCGGAGCAGGCAGCCAAGCCTTCCCGTGGGGTCCAAGGTTCTGGGACATCCACGGGAGCCGAGTTGCGCCCAACGGCAGTCAAGCTCCTCCGCAACCCGAGTGCGAGCACCGCGGTAGACGGTCGCGCCGCGGTCCCCCTGGCTGAGGCCGTGACCGGACCGGTGGTTCGCGGCCGAATGCAACCGGCGCGTGTCCTGCCGCCCAAGTCTGGCGACGGCAGGTACCAGATCGCGCCCGGCCACGACAAGGCGAGGGTGCCCGGTGGCCGAGTGATCCGCTACCGGGTGGAGGTCGAACGGGGGCTGCCGTTCGACGCCGCGGATTTCGCCGCCGACGTGCACCACATCCTCAACGATCCGCGCGGCTGGGGCCGCAGCGGCCGGCTCGGCTTCGAGCGGGTCGACCACGGTGGAGTCCAGCTGATCATTTCGCTGTCCAGCCCGCGCCTGACCGACGCGCAGTGCGCGCCTCTTCGCACGTTGGGCCGGGTCTCCTGCTGGAACGGTGACCGGGCCGTGATCAACGCCCTGCGCTGGGGGATCGGCGCCCGGACGTACGGCCGCGATCTGCTGTCATACCGGGAGTACCTGATCAACCATGAGGTCGGTCACGGCCTCGGTGAGCCTCACGCCCGTTGTGCCCACCCGGGTTGGCGGGCGCCGGTGATGGTGCAGCAGACCATCTCGCTCGAGGGGTGCCACGCCAACCCCTGGCCGCACCCGCGCGCCGATCGGCGCCGATAGGACGCGGACCACGCGCTGATCTGGCCGGTCTACCCTGGCCGGGCTTGCCCGCGCTGCCGGAATGGGCCTGGCGGTGGCACCGTTGGGTAAGAGGAAACATGCCAGCGCTTGGAGGACGCAGAACGTGTCGCTGCCCCCGCTCGTGGAGCCCGCGCCCGGGCTCACCGTCGACGAAGTACGGCGCTACTCCCGCCACTTGATCATTCCGGATGTGGGAATGGCCGGGCAGCGGCGGTTGAAGAACGCCAAGGTGCTGTGTGTCGGCGCCGGTGGCCTCGGCTCTCCGGCGCTGATGTACCTCGCCGCGGCCGGCGTGGGCACGCTCGGCATCATCGAGTTCGACGTGGTGGACGAGTCCAACCTGCAGCGCCAGATCATCCACGGCCAGTCCGACATCGGGCGGTCCAAGGCCGAGTCGGCCCGGGACACCGTCCGGGAGATCAACCCCTTCGTCAACGTGGTGCTGCACGAGGGCCGGCTCGACTCGTCGAACGCGATGGAGATCTTTGCCGGCTACGACCTCATCGTCGACGGCACCGACAACTTCGCCACTCGCTACATGGTCAACGACGCGGCCGTGCTGCTCGGCAAGCCGTACGTCTGGGGCTCGATCTATCGCTTCGACGGCCAGGCCTCGGTCTTCTGGGCCGAGCACGGGCCGTGCTACCGCTGCCTCTACCCCGAGCCGCCCCCGCCCGGCGAGGTGCCGAGCTGCGCCGAGGGGGGCGTGCTGGGCATCCTTCCCGGCCTGATCGGCTGCGTCCAGGCCACC
>DATAFN010000197.1:0-3180 GCA_036257435.1 Actinomycetes bacterium | reverse complement strand
CATGACGCTTACCCCGCGAGCGACCGCGTCCTGGCGGCGGGCGAGCAGGGCCTGCGACCGCGGTCCGGGCATGGCGGTGACCAGGCGGCGCTCCTGCGGAAGCTCCGTTCCTGGGCCGGCATCGGCTCCGGACTCGATGTGGTCGATCATGCAACCCTCACAGTTTTTCGATAGCGGATGAAACGATAGCCTTCGTAATCGCCAGTGGAAAGCCCAAATGACGACGAAATCCGTAGTACAGATGTGTCAGCACCAGCGGCCGCGAGTGGTAGGGAGCTGAGATGACCGAGGTACGACCGTTCTGGCTGGCCGGCCGCGCGGAGACCGGCGAGGACGAGCTCGAGGTCACCCACCCGTACGACGGCCGGTTGGTTGCCCGGGTCGCGGTGCCGACCGACAAACAGGTCGAGCAGGCGGTCGCCGCTGCCGACGAGGTGCGCGGCGCCGCCGCTGCGCTGCCGATCGCCGCGCGCGCCGAGGCGCTCGCGCACACCTCCCGCCGGCTAGCCGAGCGGGCCGAGGAGATCGCCGCACTGATCACCGCGGAAAACGGCAAGCCGATCCGCTGGTCCCGGCTGGAGACGGCCCGTGCGGTGTCCACGTTCCGCTGGGCCGCGGAGGAGGCCAGGCGATGGAGTGGGCAGGTGCAGCGACTGGACACCGACGTCGCCGCCAAGGGACGGCTGGCGCTGGTACGGCGGATCCCGCGCGGTCCGGTGCTGGGCATCTCACCGTTCAACTTCCCGCTGAACCTGGTCGCGCACAAGGTCGCGCCCGCGGTCGCGGTGGGCGCTCCGATCGTGGTCAAACCGGCGCCCGCGACCCCGCTGTCCGCGCTGCTGCTCGGCGAGATCCTGGCCGAGACCGAGCTGCCGCCCGGGATGGTCTCGGTGCTGCCGATGCCCAATGAGCGGGCTGGTTTGCTGGTGACCGACTCGCGGCTACCGGTGATTTCCTTTACCGGTTCCGGACCAGTCGGCTGGTCGATCAAGGAGGCGGTGCCGCACAAGCACGTCACGCTCGAGCTGGGCGGTAACGCCGCGGTGCTGGTGTGCGCGGACTACGCGGCCGAGAGCGATCTGGACTGGGCCGCCAGCCGGATCGCGATGTTCTCGAACTACCAGGCCGGCCAGTCTTGCATCGCCGTGCAGCGGGTCTACGCGGACGCATCGCTCTATCCCGACTTCGTCGAGCGGCTGGTTGCCAAGGTCGCCGCGCAGGTGGACGGTGATCCGGGCCACGATGCGACCGAGGTCGGACCGATGATCAGCGCGGCCGCGGCCGAGCGGGTGGAGTCCTGGGTAGCCGAGGCGGTGTCGGCTGGGGCTCGGGTGCTAACCGGCGGTACTCGGTCGGGTGCCTCGTACGCGCCGACCGTCGTCGCCGACGTGCCGCCGAGCGCGAAGCTCAGCCGCGAGGAGGTGTTCGGCCCGGTGCTCACGGTGGCCCCGGTGACCGGAACGCAGGCCGGGCTGGCCGCGGTCAACGACTCGCAGTACGGCCTGCAGGCCGGCGTGTTCACCCATGACCTGCGCACCGCATTCCTGACCCACCGCGAGCTCGAAGTCGGCGGCGTGATAATCGGCGACGTCCCGTCCTACCGTGCCGATCAGATGCCTTACGGCGGTGCCAAGGCCTCCGGCGTAGGGCGGGAGGGGCTGCACTCGGCCATGGAAGACCTGACCTACGAGCGGGTCATGGTGCTGACCGGCCTGGACCTGTAACCCCCGTCCGCCAGTTTCGCCGGCGCACCCACGGCCGGCTAGGGCGCGCGGTAGGCGGCGCCGAGGCCGAACATGCCGGCCAGGCCGACCAGCTGCCGTTCGAACATGGCCGAGCTATCGTCCAGCGCGAAGTGCAGGTGACCGAATACCTCCATGGTCACCGAGCCGTACAGCCGGGTCCACGCCTCCAGGTAGACCAGCACCGCTTCCGGCGGCAGCACGGACTCCATCTCGACGGCGCAGCGCTTGAGCTCCTCCTTGAGGGCCGGATCGATGCCGGCCGGATCCGGTACCGGGAAGCCCTGCTCATTCCACAGCCGGACGACCAGCTCGAGGAACACCGCACCAAACCGCCAGCCGGCCTCGTGGACCGGCCCCTCCGGTACGTGGGTCAGGTCGGCGACCGGGTTCGCGAACACCAGGCCGAACTCCTGCCGGTGGTCGAGCGCCCAGCTGCGTAGCGCCCGGCACGCCGCCAGCATCTGGCCCGGCAGGTTATCGGCCGGCACCTTGTCGCGCGCGGCACGGATGTAGTCGGTCAGCTCGTCGTAGAAGTCCGCGACCAGGGCCAGGATCAGCTCCTCGCGGCTGTCGAAGTAGCGGTACAAGGCCGGCGCGGTGAGATCCACCTCGCGCGCGATCGCGCGCAGCGTCAGTGCCTCGATCCCATCGGTGACCAGCATCGATCGGGCTGCGTCCTTGATCTCCCGGACGGTCGCATCCCTGATTCGCTCGCGCCTGGTGGTGGTGCCTGCCGACGTCATTTCGTGAAACCCCTTGACTATGGTGAACACTACATACAAAGTAAACAGCATTCACTAGCGCGAATGCTAGTCACATCGTACGACGTAGAGACGGAGGAGGTCACGATGTTCGAGGCGCTTGGTTATCAAGTCTTCCGCTGGCGACGCTGGGTGCTCGCGCTGGCCGGTGTGTTCGTAGCCGTCGCGATGCTCTGGGGCACCGGTGTGTTCGGGGTGCTCGCCGACGGTGGGTTCGACGATCCGGCCAGCGACTCGGTCCGGGCCGACAAGCTGATCGCGGACACCACCAGCGGGCCGCGCGCCGACGTGGTCGCGATCTACCGCAACCCGGCCGGCTCGGTCGACGACCCGGCGTTCCGCAACTCGGTCGAGTCGGTGCTGGCCGGACTGCCTGACGATCAGGTGGTCGGCTCGGCGACCTACTGGCAGACGCACTCGCCGGCGATGGTCTCCACCGACGGGCAGGCAACGTATGCCGTGTTGGAGCTGGCGGGGGCGGACGCGCCGGCTCGGGCCACGGCATATGAGGCGATCCAGGACGACCTCGCCGCGCCCGGCCGGGACGTCCAGGTGACCGGTTCTGCGGCGATCTTCGATGAGATCAATACCACCGTTCAGAACGACATCGCCAGGGCCGAGGGGCTGTCGATGCCGATCCTGCTGGTGCTGCTGCTGGTCATCTTCGGCAGCCT
>DATAFN010000189.1:0-5888 GCA_036257435.1 Actinomycetes bacterium | reverse complement strand
CCGACTACGTCCTGGTGCGCGAGGTCGACGTGCGGCTGGCCATCAACGCGCTCCGAGTGGCCGGCCACCGGGTGGGCTAAGGATCACGCGCGGCGGTCACGGCCGCACGATGACGTCGGCGCGGTCGATTGTCGGGTCGCCGGCGAAGTGGGCCGCTTCGGCCGCTGTCCACTCCGCCCAGAACCGGATCAGCTCGTCGCGCCGGTCCGCGCCCATCGCCGTGAGGTCCCGGCGCAGCCCACGCTCGTGCGCGGCGGTTACGTCCGCCTCGACCCAGACCAGGAAGGAGAGCCAGCGCGCCAGCTCGCGCCGGCCGGCACCGACACCCTCGACGACGAGCACCGGCACCACCGGGACCAGGTGCGGCGCGCCGAAATCCCGGCGCGACCAGTCGTACGGCCGGTAGTGCCCGGCCCGGCCCACCGAGAGCGGCTCGAAAACGTCTGCGACCAACGCCGGCCACCACTCGAACAGCCGCTCGTGACCGGCGAGGTCGTCGGTCGACACGACCGGTGCGCCGCCGAGCTCATCGGCCAGTTCGGGCGCGATCGTGGACTTGCCCGCTCCGGCCACGCCGTCGACCGCGACCACACGAACCTGGCCGCAGCGGGGCTCGCGCCGCCGGATCGTCCCGGCCAGGTCGGCGTACGGAACCGTGGTGGACATTGTTGGCGACGCTAGCGGACGCAGTGACTAGCCTGAGCTGGCCAGATCCGCGCTCATGCTGGGAGGACGCCGTGCCCGGACCGCTCGACGGCCTGGTTGTACTCGATCTGTCCAGGGCGCTGGCCGGCCCGCATGCGGCGATGATGCTGGGTGATCTTGGCGCTCGGGTAATCAAGATCGAGAGCCCCGGCGGTGACGACTCCCGAGGCTGGGGGCCACCGTTCGTCGGCCGGGCCGATGCGCCGGAGGCGACCTACTTCCTGTCCTGCAACCGGAACAAGGAGTCGGTCGTCCTGGACCTGAAGTCGGCCGGCGGCCGGGCGACGCTGACCGGCCTGGTAGAGCGCGCCGACGTGCTGGTGGAGAACTTCCGCACCGGCGTGCTCGACCGCCTCGGCTTCCCGATCGCGCGGTTGCACGAGCTGAACCCGCGCCTGGTCGTGCTGTCCATTACCGGGTTCGGCCACGACGGTCCGGAGGGCGGCCGGCCGGGCTACGACCAGATCGCCCAAGGCGAGGCCGGGCTGATGAGCCTGACCGGTCCGGCACCGGACCAACCGACCCGGGTCGGCGTGCCGATTGCGGATCTGCTGGCCGGGATGTACGGCGCCTACGGGGTGCTCGCCGCGTTACACGAGCGCGAGCGGACCGGGCACGGCGGCACCGTACGCACGTCGCTGCTGGCCGCGGTGGTCGGCGTGCACGCGTTTCAGGGGACTCGGTACACGGTGGCCGGCGAGGTCGGCACCGCCCAGGGCAACCATCACCCCTCGATCTGCCCCTATGGCGCGTTCCACACCGCGGACGGGATCGTGCAGATCTCGGTCGGAAGCGAGGCACTCTGGCGCCGGTTCGCGCCGCTGGTCGCGCTGGCGGACGACGAGCGGTTCGCCACGAACGCGGATCGGGTGCGCCGCCGGCCCGAGCTGGTCGAGCTGCTCGAGGCCGCATTCGGCGTGCACCCCACCGAGTACTGGCTGCCGCGGCTGGAGCAGATCGGGGTACCGGCCGGGGAGGTACGCGGCCTGGACCGGGTGTACGGCTGGGACCAGACCCACTCGCAGCGGTTGCTAGTGGACGTTGAGCACGCCAGCCTCGGCCAGATCACGCTGCCCGGGCCGCCGCTGCGGTTGTTCGATCTCGACGGGATCGAGCAAGTCCTTGATCATCTCGCCCCACCGGTGCTTGGCCAGCACACCGGGTCGGTACTGGCCGAGCTGGCCAAGCTCGCTGACCTGGCTGGTTCCGATCCGGCCGGCGGCGCTCCTACCGGCACCGGCACCGGCGTCGGCACCAAGTGACGATCACCGGATCGGTGGATGGGCAACACCCGCCCATGTCGGGTCCGGTGCCGCCACCTAGAGTCGCAGCCGTGCGAGTGCTGATCGCTCTCGGGGGAAACGCGATGACCGGGCCCGACGGGTCCGCCACCCAGCAGGCCCAGCAGAACGCGGTCGAGCTGGCGATGAAGCGGGTTGCCGAGTTGGTCGGCCAAGGCGTCGAGGTGGTGCTCACCCACGGCAACGGCCCCCAGGTGGGAAACCTGCTGGTCAAGAACGAGGTGGCCGCCCACGTGGTCCCGCCGGTATCGCTCGACTGGTGCGGCGCCCAGACCCAGGGCACGATCGGCTTCCTCGTGCTGAACGCGCTCGAACAGGCGCTGGCCGAGCGCGGCCTGCGCCGGCGGGTAGCCACCGTGGTGAGCCGCACGCTGGTGGACGCGGCAGATCCGGCGTTCGGGCGACCCACCAAGCCGGTGGGCCGTTTTCTGCCCTCGGCGGAAGCGGCTCGGTACCGCGACACCGGCCAGCACTGGGTCGACTTCGGAGCGAAAGGCTGGCGCCGGGTGGTGCCGTCACCGGAGCCCATCGAGATCCTGGACGCGCCGGCCGCCCGGGCGCTGATGGACGCCGGGTACATCGTGGTTGCCGCCGGCGGCGGTGGGATCCCGGTGGTCCGTGACCCGTCCAGCGGGGTGCTGCGCGGCGTGGAGGCCGTGATCGACAAAGATCTCGCTGCGGCGATCCTGGCGCCGACGCTGGCCGCGGACGCACTGGTGATCGCGACCGACGTGGACCACGTGATGACCGGCTACGGCGCCCCGCCGACCACGGAGATCGGCGAGATAGGTGCCGATGCGCTGGCCGAACTGGCCGAGGCCGGTGAGTTCGGCGCCGGCAGCATGGGTCCCAAGGTCACCGCTGCGATCCGGTTCGTCCGGTGCGGCGGGCGATTCGCGGTAATCACGTCGCTGGATCGAATCGCCGATGCGGTGTCCGGCCACTTCGGCACCATTGTCCGCGCTAGCTAAGGGGGTGGCCGTGCCCAGGCCGATCGAGGTGCACAAGGTCGCAATCGAGAGCGTCTCCGACGCATCGGGGCTGGCCAGGCTCATCGACGAGGCAACGTTCGGCGCCGACGACGTGCTTGCGGTGATCGGGAAGACCGAGGGCAACGGGGGCGTGAACGACTACACCCGGATCCTGGCCGACCGCGCGTTCCGCGATGTGCTGCTGGACCGGGGGAGCCGCAGCCCGGACAAGGTCAAGCAGGTACCACTGGTGTGGTCGGGCGGTACCGATGGCGTGCTCTCCCCGCACGCGACGGTCTTTGCGTACGCGCCGCCCGGCCGGTACCACCCGTCCGATCAACCGCGGGTCTCGGTCGGGGTCGCGATGAGCGAGCCGATCCTGCCGGAGGACATCGGCCGGCCGGCGATGGTGGAGAAGGTGGCGGCCGGTGTCCGCGAGGCGATGAAGGTCGCCGGCATCGAGGATCCGGCCGACGTGCACTACGCACAGACCAAGACCCCGCTGCTGACGATGGACACGATCGCCGACGCCCGCCGGCGAGGCCACGACGTGTGGACCGAGGACACGCTCAAGTCGATGGACGTGTCCAACTCGACCACTGCGCTGGGCATTGCGGTCGCGCTCGGCGAGATCGACATGCCGCGGGCCGAGCAGATCCACCGCGATCTCTCGCTGTACTCGGCGGTGGCCTCTTGCTCGTCCGGGGTAGAGCTGGATCGGGCGCAGATCGTGGTAGTGGGGAACATCCGCGGGGTCGGCGGCCGGTTCCAGGTCGGGCACGCGGTCATGCGGGACGCGCTGGACGCCGACGGAGTCTGGGCCGCGATCCGTTCGGCGGGCCTGCCGCTGCCAGAGCGGCCGCACCCGGCGGACCTGGGCGGCCGGCTGGTCAACCTGTTCCTCAAGTGCGAGGCCGATCCGACCGGCCGGGTCCGGGACAGGCGGAACATCATGCTCGACGACTCGGACGTGCACTGGCACCGGCAGATCAAGTCATGCGTTGGCGGGGTCGCCGCGTCGGTTACCGGCGATCCGGCCGTGTTCGTATCGGTGGCTGCCGTCCACCAGGGACCGTCCGGCGGAGGCCCCGTGATCGCCATCGTCGACCACGGTGACCGCTGATCGGTCCTCGACGATCCGAGCAGGTTGACCGGTCTCGCGGCTTACGTTCGCCTAGATCACGTCGGGGTTCGGGATCGGCGGCCGGGGTGATGGCGGTTCCGGTTCGCCGGGGCGCGGAGTCGGGTCCGGCACGGGTTCCGGCGGCACCGGATTTGGTCCGGGCGGGAACGGCGGTGTTGGGTCGGTCGGACCGGGAGTTGGGTCAGGTGTCGGGTCGGTCATCGACTTCTCACCCCCGGGGGAATGTGCTTATCCAGCGTCGCATGCTTGGGTGATCTCCGTTCTTCTCGGATTGGAACATCCCACCTTGCCCGGTGTCGCTACGGTGCTTGTGGATAACTAAGCGATCTTCGCTGGCTGCGCGCGACGCTGGTACCGCAGGTCCGGACCGCTCCCTCGTGATCCGTTACGGCTGGTCGGACGGGTGGACTAGCTCTGGCGCGACAAGGCGACGATCGGCGAGGCCGACGGGCAGCTGACGTACGTCGTGGGTGAGGTCGTCTACCGCGAGAAGCAGCGCGAGGATCGACTCCGCGATCTTGGGTTTGAGGTGGTCAGGTGGGACCTTGCCGATCTCCGGCATCGCCCGGGAGTGACCGCTGATCGGATCCGTGCAGCGTTCGTACGGGCTCGTGGCCGACCACGCTCGCGTTAAGTCGATCAAGCTCTGTTTGGGTGCGGGACAAATCACCGCAAGGTGTGACAACCAACGACCCGTGATCGACTTAACGCATGCGTGGTTGCGAAACCCTAACGAACGGGCCGGGCAGCGGGCGAGGGGCAACCGCGCGGCGTGCGGGAGAGGGCCGCAGCCTGGTATTCTGCACAGCGACCCGCCCGGGTGCCTGGTGCGCTCGGGCTCGCCAAGCGGAGCTAAACCTCCCACCCGCATCGACCGTCCAAGGTCGTCGGGTCCGGTCGGTGGGCGCCCCAAGCGGCGCCCCGGTGGCGTGTCCACGCCGGAACAGGTGGCCTGCGGCTTCCGTGACGCGATGGCGCTACGGGAGCCTTTTCCGTACTGTCAAAGGGCGACCACTATTCGTCGCGAGGAGGCCACATCAGCACCGAGCCCCGCATCAACGACCGGATCCGAGTTCCCGAGGTTCGACTCGTAGGTCCCAACGGGGAGCAGGTCGGCATCGTCCGCATCGAGGACGCGCTGCGATTGGCCGCCGAGGCAGATCTCGATCTCGTCGAGGTCGCGCCCACGGCCCGGCCCCCTGTCGCCAAGCTCATGGACTACGGCAAGTTCAAGTACGAGTCGGCCGTCAAGGCCCGTGAGGCGCGCAAGAACCAGGCGCAGACGGTAATCAAGGAGATGAAGCTCCGGCCGAAGATCGACCCGCATGACTACGAGACCAAGAAGGGTCACGTCGCGCGGTTCCTCAGGCAGGGCGACAAGGTCAAGATAACGATCATGTTCAGAGGGCGCGAGCAGAGCCGTCCCGAGCTCGGCTTCCGGCTGCTCCAGCGGCTCGCCCACGACGTCGAGGATCTCGGCTTCGTCGAGTTCTCGCCTAAGCAGGACGGCCGTAACATGATCATGGTTCTTGGCCCGCACAAGAGGAAAACCGAGGCGATGGCCGAAGCGAGGGCCAGGCGCGCGCAGCGCCGGTCAGACGCGGCGGCCGCGGTCAACGGCTCGGCGGGGAAGGCCACCGAGACCGGCACAGCGGGCGCGGACACCGCCGGAGCGAGCGCCGGCGCCGCGGACTGAGGCGGACTGCAGCACAGCCCACCAAGACCTCTAGGTGCACTGCCGAGAACAGCGAAGCACCTAGCCACCAC
>DATAFN010000164.1:0-5588 GCA_036257435.1 Actinomycetes bacterium | reverse complement strand
TCCTCGAAGCCACCGCGGTGCACGAGAGCGGGCTGCTCACGCCCCATACCCTCGGCGGCTACCTGCCGGCCATCGTCGATGGGTACCGCCGGCTCGCCGACGTCATTCACGGCCATGGTGCGGCCGTGTTCGTGCAGCTCTTCCACGGTGGCCGGGAGCAGATCTCGGCGGCGCCGCGGCCGCCGGCGCTGGCGCCGAGCGCGGTCCCGACGCAACGGTTTCACGTGGAACCGCGCGCGATCACCGCGCGCGAAATCAAGGAGATCCTGACCGGCTTCGAGCGGGCCGCGCGCCTGGCCAGGGACGGTGGGCTGGACGGTATCGAGATTTCCGCCGCGCACGGCTACCTGGCCGCCCAGTTCTTCACGCCGCGAACCAACCGGCGCACCGACTCGTACGCGGCCACCGAGGAGGGCAGGCTGCGGTTCCTCACCGAGGCGCTGGCCGCGGTACGCAAGGGAGCCGGTAGCCGGCTTGCGGTCGGGGTCCGGCTGTCCGCCGACGAGATCGCGTTCGACCAGGCCGGGCCGGAGGAGTGTGCGCGGATCGCCGGCGCGATCGCCGCCACCGGGCTGGTCGACTTTGTCAGCGCGGCACTCGGCCACTCATCGAGCTACCTGGGCTCTACCTACATCGTGCCGCCGCCACCGGTTGACCCGGTCGCGGTCGCCGGCCCGGCCCGCCCGGTTCGGTTGGCGTTGCCGCGGTCGGTGCCGCTGATCGCCACCACCAGGGTGACCGAGCTGGACCAGGCCGAGGCGCTGATCGAAGCCGGCGTGTGTGACCTGGTCGGGATGACCCGAGCACACATCGCCGATCCGGACCTGGTCAGCAAGTCGGCCGCCGGGCGGCCGGTCATCCCGTGCGTCGGCTGCAACCAGGGCTGCATCGGGCACTACCACGCCGGCCTGCCGATCGCGTGCACCGTCAATGTGCGGACCGGCCGGGAGCGGGCCGTGCCGCGCCGGCCGGACACCCCGCAGGCGTCCGACCGCACCACGTTGGTGGTCGGCGGCGGGCCGGCGGGAATCGCCGCCGCGCTGGAGGCGGCTGCGGCCGGGGACCGGGTCCGCCTGGTCGAGGCGTCGCAGGCGCTCGGCGGCCAGCTCCGGATCGCCGGGAAGGCGCCGGGCCATTGGGAACTGTGGAGCCGTTACCTGCGGTGGGTGACCGGCGAGCTGGACCGGCGTGGCGTGGAGGTGGCGCTGGGCATGCCGGTTACCGCGGCCGGCTGCGCGGGTGCGCACCGCGTCGTGCTGGCCACCGGGGCCCTGCCATACCGACCGGACCTCATCCCTACCGAGTTCACGACCATCAACGCCTGGGATGCGATCGAGGGACCGGAGCTGGTCAGCGGGCCGGTCCTGGTCGCGGACTGGGGTGGCGGCTGGGACGGTCTCGATGCGGCCGAAGTGTTGGCCGGGCACGGTCGGCGGGTCGTGCTCGCCGTGGCCGCCCCGCATCCGGGCGACACGCTGCATCAGTACCAGCGCAACCTCTACCTGGGCCGGCTCGACCGGCTCGGGGTCAACCTGCTCCCGGGTACCGAGCTGACCGCGTCCGATGGCCGGTTGCTGCTGCGCAACGTGTTCTCGGGGCGAACCAGCGAGCTGCCCGACATGCGCACGCTGGTGCTGGCAGCCGGCCGGGTGCCCAACGACGGATTGTGGACGGATCTGGACGGCCGGCCGGGCGTGGTACGGGTCGGCGACATGCTCGGTCCGCGCACCATGGAGGAAGCGATCCTGGAAGGCACCGCGGCCGGCAGGTAACCGCGGCGTCCGGCCGCCGGTCACGCCGGACGGTGAACCTACGATGTGGCGATGAGCTACCGGGCGGTAAGACCCGCTGCGTTCCTGCTGGTGATAGCCGCGATGCTGGCCGGCTGTACCGGTAACGACAATGGCGACATCGAGCTCGGCACGGTGTCGCGAGGGACCGTCGTCGAGGTGGTCGAGGCACCGGCGACCGTGGTGGCGCGGGCGGCCACCACCGTGACCGCGCCGGCCGTCGGCTCGGTCGCAGACCTGCGGGTCCGGAACGGACAGCGGGTCAGGCGTAGTCAGGTCCTGCTCGTCCTGAACGCGCCGGAGGCGAGGCGGCAGCTGGCCGCGGCCCGTAGCGCCTACCAGCAGGCACTGGCCAGCGGTACCGGCGGAATCCCGCCGACCGATTTCGCCCGCACCCAGGCTGTCACCGACCAGGCGGCGCAGGACGCGTTCGACCAGGCCACGGCGGCCGCCGAGCAGATCGGCGACCCGCAGCTCAGGAATGCGTTCCTCGCCCAGATCGCGCAGTCCGAGCAGACCTATGCCGCCGTCACCGCCGATGCCAGGCAAGCCGTCGACCAGTTCAATGCGGGTCTTGGCAGCTTGTCCAGCGCGCTCGGCTCGCTGACCGCCGCGCAGCGAATCCAGGCCAGGGCTGCTCTTGACCTGGCTCGGCGGCAGGTGGCCGCACTGACGGTTCGAGCACCGATCGCCGGTACGGTCAGCCTGGCCCCGGCGGGGGCACAGCCCAACGGTGACCTGTCCGGGTTGCTCAGCCAGCTGCCACCGGAAGCGGCCGGCCTGGTCGGGTCCGGCTCGGCCGAAAGCGGCGGCTCGGGCGCCGGTACCAGCGACGCGGCCAGCGGTGCGGTCGACGCCACGACCTACGAAGGCATGCCGGTCAGCACCGGAAGCGCGCTCGTCTCGATCATCGACGTGTCGCAGCTGTCGTTGGCGGCCGAGGTGGACGAGACCGACGTACTGCTGGTGAAGCCCGGGGTCGAGGCGAACGTGGAGCTGGACGCGGTGCCGGGTGGGCAGTATTCGGCCGTCGTCGACAGCGTCTCGCTGGCGCCCACCACATCGACCCGCGGCGGGGTGTCGTACGTCGTGCGGTTGGGCCTGGAGTCCGGCACGCTGCCGGATGGGCGCACCGCGCCTAAGCCGCGGCCCGGCATGAGCGCGGTAGCCGACCTGCGGGTCAAGACCGCGGTCGACGCCATGTCGGTGCCGGCCGCGGCCATCGTCCGGGACGGACTACAGGACACGGTCTGGTTCGTGCAGGACGGACGCGCCAGGCGCCGGACGGTCACGCTCGGTGCGCAGGGTGACGACGTCGTCCAGGTGCTGTCCGGACTCGAGCTCGGCGACGAGATCGTGGTTGCCGGCGCGGACCAAGTCAGCGAAGGCAAGAAGGTCACATGACCCAACCGCCCGGATCGGCCGCGCCGGCGCCGGCGGTCGAGGCGATCGGCTTGACCAGGGTGTACCGCGGTGACGGGGTCGCGGTAGAGGCGCTGCGCGGGGTGTCCATGCGGGTCGACCCGGGCGAGTACGTGGCCATCGTCGGTCCGTCCGGATCGGGCAAGTCCACGCTCATGCACCTGCTCGGCTGTCTGGACCGGCCTACCGCCGGCGCGCTGCGCGTCGGCGGGCGGGACATCGCGTCCATGGCCGGCAACGAGCTGGCCCGGCTCCGCAACCGGACGATCGGCTTCGTCTTCCAGTCCTTCCAGCTGCTGGCGCGGACCACCGCGGTGGACAACGTCGCATTGCCACTGGTCTACCGCGGGTTGCGCGGCGCCGAGCGTCGCCGGCACGCGGTGGCGGCGTTGGAGTCGGTCGGGTTGGGTCACCGGCTCGGCCACCGGCCGTCCGAGCTTTCCGGTGGCGAGCAGCAGCGGGTGGCGATCGCGCGCGCTCTGGTTGGCGGGCCGCAGCTACTGCTTGCGGACGAGCCGACCGGGAACCTGGACACTCGCAACGGCGCCGAGGTGATGGTGATCCTGGATCGGCTCAACAGCGAGCAGCAGGTCGCGATCGTGCTCGTCACTCACGAGCCGGACATCGCCGCGCACGCGCGCCGGATCATCCGGGTCAGGGACGGCCTGATCGCCTCGGACGAGCCGAACCGGGCCCGGGTGCAACCTCGACTGCCGGGCGACGCCGATGACGACAACCACCGAGCGGAGCCGGGTCGATGAGGGCGGCCGAGGCGGTGCGGGTGGCGCTCGACGCACTGCGCGCGAACCGGATGCGCAGCGCCCTCACCATGGTCGGCGTTGTGATCGGTGTTGCCGCGGTCATCGCGCTGGTGGCCATCGGCACCGGGGCCAAGGAGGAGGTGGAGAGCCAGGTCGAGGGGCTCGGCTCGAACCTCATCCTGGTGGTCCCGGGCCGGGTTCAGCTCGGCTCCGCGCCCACGGTCAGCCGCCTGCAGCTGTCGGACGCCGCGGTGCTGGGCCGGGTGGTCGGCGATCCGCGCCGGGTGATCGTGACGCTGACTTCGGGTGAGTTCGCCCGAGTGGGCGCGCACGAGGAGTTCGTGAATGTGGTCGGGACGAACGAGAACGTGCCCGAAGTGGTCAACCGGCCGCTGGCTCGCGGTCGCTATCTGTCCGCGACCGACGTGGACACCCGGCGCCGGGTTGCCGTGCTTGGCGCCACCGTCGCGGACCGGTTGTTCGGCGACCTCGACCCGATCGGCCGGCAGATTGCCATCGCCGACGTCAGGTTCCGCATCGTCGGCGTGTACGACGAGGTCGGCTCCACGTTCGGAGTGAGCCGGGACGAGGAGGTCCACATCCCGGTCACCGCCCAGCAGCGGCTGGTCGGGGTCTCCCGGATCGACGCGCTCGCGGTCAAGGCCAACTCCCCGGGCGCGGTCGATGAGCTGCAGCCCCGGTTGCTCGAGGCGCTCGAGCGGCGCTATCCGGGCGAGGAGTTCTCCGCGGTCACGCAGACTCAGATCCTCGGCACGATCGGGCGCATCCTCGGGTTGCTCACCCTTGTCCTGGCGGCAATCGCGGCGATCTCGCTGCTGGTCGGCGGGGTTGGAGTGTCCAACATCATGCTGGTGTCGGTCCGGGAACGCACCCGCGAGATCGGCTTGCGCAAGGCCTTGGGCGCCCGGCAGCGCGACATCCTGTCCCAGTTCCTGACCGAAGCGGTGCTGCTGACCACGCTCGGCGGTTTGATCGGGATCGCACTCGGGGTGGCCGGAGCGATGGCGCTGGAGGCGTACTCTCCGGTGCCCGCCGTGGTGACCTGGTGGTCACCGGTGCTGGCCGCTGGAGTGTCCGCCGCCGTCGGGGTGTTCTTCGGGGTAGTTCCGGCCCGCCGGGCCGGGCGAATGGACCCGGTCGTCGCGCTGCGCTCCGAGTGACCCAGCCGCCGCTCAGTTTGCAGTAGTTTGTCCGACATCAACGGGCGCGGTGGTGGGCAACGGCAGGCGCGACAAATCACCCCTTCCCCACCGGACACACCCGCCACTACTCTGAGGCCAGGCAGTCCGCCTGGCAGAGCGCCGGCATTCCCCCCCCGGCGCCGCCCGCTGGAAGGTCGGTGCGGAATGAGCGCGGATGATCGACCCCTGCCAGAGGTTCGATTTCTCACGGTCGCCGAGGTCGCCGCGGTGATGCGGGTCTCCAAGATGACCGTGTACCGCCTCGTGCACTCCGGCGAGCTTCCGGCGGTTCGGGTCGGCCGGTCGTTCCGGGTTCCCGAGCAGGCCGTGCACGACTACCTGCAGCACGCCTACGTCGAGGCGGCCGGCTAGCCGGCCTGCTCCACCCCCGGTAGTGGCCCCACCTGCTCAGA
>DATAFN010000151.1:0-1584 GCA_036257435.1 Actinomycetes bacterium | reverse complement strand
AGCGGCTACGGGTCGCGGCGGCCGACCTCGCGCGGCGAGTTGCTCATCGTCGAGGGGCACCCCGACGAGGCGTTCATCGTCGTGCTCTCCGGCCGGGTGGCGATCGTCAAGGCGTTCGGCACCCCGGAGCAGCAGATCGTGCGGGTGCACGGGCCGGGCCGGTTCCTCGGCGAGCTGGGCCTGCTCACCGGGCAGGTCGCGTTCTTCACGGCGATCGTGCTGGACCCCGGCGAGGTGCTCGAGGTGCCCACGGACCGGCTGCGCGAGTGCCTGCTGCGGGAACCCGCGTTCGGGGACGAGATCCTGCGCGCCTACCTGATCCGGCGCACCCTGGCCATCGGCGAGGGGCACGGCTTCCGCATCGTCGGGTCCCGGTTCTCGGCCGACACCCGCAGGCTGCGCGAGTTCGCGGCGCGCAACCGGCTGCCGCACCGGTTCGTGGACCTGGAGTCCGACGCGGACGCCGAGTCGCTGCTGCGGGCCCTCAACGTCACGCCGGCCGAGACCCCGGTGGTGGTCTGGCGGGACAAGGTGCTGCGCAACCCCGACCCCGCCGAGCTGGCCGCGCTGATCGGGCAGCGCCCCGCCCGACCCCCGTCCCAGCTGAACGATCTGGTGGTGATCGGCGCCGGTCCGGCCGGCCTGGCCGCAGCCGTCTACGGAGCTTCCGAGGGCCTGCTCACCCAGGTCCTCGATGCCGTGGCCACCGGTGGCCAGGCGGCCACGACATCGCGGATCGAGAACTACCTCGGCTTTCCGGCCGGCATCTCGGGGGCCGAGCTGGCCGAGCGGGCCGTCGTGCAGGCCACCAAGTTCGGGGCCACCACCTGCGCACCGGCCGAGGCGGTCGCGCTGGACACCTCGGGCGTGCATCCGGTGGTCCGCCTCGGCGGCGGCGACACGCTGACCGCGCGCACCCTGGTCATCGCGACCGGGGCCCGCTACCGGCGGCTGCCCGTGCCCCGGCTGGAGGAGTTCGAGCAGACGAGCGTCTACTACGCGGCCACCCAGATCGAGGCGCAGCTGTGCGTGAACGACCCGGTCGTGGTGGTCGGCGGCGGGAACTCGGCCGGCCAGGCCGCCCTGTTCCTCGCCGACCACGCCCGGAAGGTCCAGCTGGTGGTGCGCGAGCACAGCCTCGACGAGTTCATGTCGCGCTACCTGGCCGACCGGATCCTGCACGATCCGCGGATCGAGGTGCACCTGCACACCGAGGTGCGCGAGCTGGTCGGTGAGCGCGGGCAGCTCGAGGCCGCCGTGGTGCAGGACAACGAGACCGGCGACCGGCAGACGCTGCCCGCGCGGGAGCTGATGGTGTTCATCGGGGCGGATCCGTGCACCGGCTGGCTGGCCGGCACGGTCGCGCTCGACTCCGGCGGCTACGTGCGCACCGGCCCGGACGCGGCCCCGGCCGCCGGCAGTGACGACGCCGATGGCAAACCGCGGAAGACGCCCGCGCTGCTGGAGACGAACGTCCCGGGCGTGTTCGCGGCCGGCGACGTTCGCAGCGGATCGACCAAGCGGGTGGCGTCCGCGGTCGGCGAAGGAGCGATGGCGGTCCGCCTGGTGCACGAGCACCTGGCG
>DATAFN010000134.1:0-13531 GCA_036257435.1 Actinomycetes bacterium | reverse complement strand
AGGTCGCCGCCATACGGGTGTCGTTCCCCGACCGGCAACTGATTGCAGTATTCGACGGTGCGCTTGATCTCGTCGATCCGGTGGAAGTTGATCTGCGGATCGATGCCCTGGCTGAACAGGTTGAGCCCCAGCGTGACCAGGTCGACGTTGCCGGTACGCTCGCCGTTGCCGAACAGCGTGCCCTCGATCCGGTCGGCGCCCGCCTGCAAAGCGAGCTCGGCCGCGGCGACGGCGGTCCCCCGGTCGTTGTGCGGGTGCACCGACAGGATCGTCGAAGAGCGCCGGGACAGCTGGCGGCCGAACCACTCGATCAGGTCGGCATAGACGTTCGGTGTGGACATTTCGACCGTCGCAGGCAGGTTCACGATGGCCGGGTGCGAGTCCGACGGCTCCCATACGTCGAGCACCGCCTCGCACACCCCGAGCGCAACCGGCAGTTCGGTACCGGTGAACGACTCGGGCGAGTACTCCCACCACACATCGGTACCGGTCAGCTGGTCGGCCAGCTTGCGGCAGTGCCGGGCGCCCTCGACCGCGATCTCCCGCACCCCGGCGACATCGGTACGGAACACCACCCGGCGCTGCAGCGTCGAGGTCGAGTTGTACAGGTGCACGATGGCCCGCCGGGCGCCCTGGATCGCGGCGAAGGTGCGCTCGATCAGTTCGGCACGCGCCTGGGTCAGTACCTGGATGGTCACGTCGTCCGGGACCACGTCGGCCTCGATGATCTCACGAACGAAGTCGTAGTCGGTCTGGCTGGCGGCCGGGAAACCGACCTCGATCTGCCGGTACCCCATCCGAACCAGCAAGTCGAACATCCGCCGCTTGCGGTCCGGCGTCATCGGGTCGATCAGGGCCTGGTTGCCGTCCCGGAGGTCAACCGAGCACCAGGTCGGAGCCTTGGTGATGGCGCGCTCTGGCCACTGCCGATCCGGCAGCCGCACCGGTGGGTAGGGACGGTACCGGTGCACCGGCATCGCGGGCGGGCGCTGGTGGCCGGCGGTTTCGGCCACCGTCGGGGCATGAGCAGCGGGAGCTGGCAGTACTGGGGACATGTGGATCAGGCTTCCTGCGGCGCGGGCTACGGTCGGCCGGCAACGGCAACGCCCGCGGCGAGGGAGCCGACCCTAGGGGGCCTCGCCGCGGCCGCTAAGGAGCAGACAGCTCGACATGCGCCGCATGCGCGGTGAGCCTAGCGCATAGTGCGACTGTCCCCTGCCACGCGCCCCGGAAACCAGTGGCGATCGACCATGCGAGTGCGCTTACCTGGGCTGGTGAACCGGGGCCCAGCGACCGAAATCACGATCCAGCGGCTCGATGGATCCGATCCGGCCGTCGCCGCCTGGGTCACGGTTCAAGAAGCATGCCGGCTCTCGGACGAGCCCGACCCGGCCCGCCCGAGTGCGGCCCGGGTGCGCGGCGACCTCGAGCATCCGTGGCCCGGCACCCGCGTCGAACACTGGCTGGCCCGGCACGGCGAGCACACGGTGGGCGTACTCGCGCTCGGCTTCCCGCAGACGGACAACACCGACGTGACGGTCATCCGCGAGCTCAGCGTTCACACGGACCACCGCCGCCGCGGCATCGGCGCCAAGCTGTGGCGGCACGCGGTCGACCAGTCGAGGGGCTGCCGGGCGCTACCGGCTGCCTGCCGAGACGATCCGGCCGCTGCACCGGCGGCCAGCCCCGGTGAGCAGCTCGTGACCGCGATGGGAGCGCGGCCGGTGCGCGAGGAAACGCACGGCTGGCAGGAAGACACGCTGGTGCTGCCGGCGCACCGCGGGCACCGGCTCGGTCTGCGAATCAAGATCGATAATCTGCTGCAGGTTCGCACGTACGAGCCCGCGTTACGGCTGGTCGACACCTGGAACGCCGATGCGAACTCACACCTGATCGCGATCAACGAGGCGCTCGGCTACCGGCCGGTCAGCAGGCACAGCGAATGGGAGCTGCAGTTGGAAGGCGAGCGATGACGGTACGGCTGCTCGACCCGGCTTCGGGGTCGGACCTGGACGCCTGGCACGCGCTGTGGCAGGCGGTCGGCGCGCACGACCTTCCGGCCGATGTACCGCTCGGTCGCGTCGAGCTGACCTGGTGGCTGCAGGACTCGTCCACGCACCGGGTCGAGACGTTGGTAGTGCCCGCTGCCGGCGGGTTCGCCGGTGCCGTCCGGATGGCGCTGCCCGGCGGCGAGAACGCGCACATGAGCTGGTCTGAGCTGTTCGTCCGCCCAGACCTGCGCCGCCGCGGCGTAGGAAGGGAGCTGTTCCGGCATGCCGTGGACCGGCTGCGGGCGGACGGCCGACGCACCGTCAACTTCAGCGCGCCGGACTCCGTGGCCGCCCAGGCGTTCGCGACCGCGCTCGGGGTGCCCGAGACCCAGCGCAAGGTGCGTTACGTCTACCGGTTCGGGCGGGTAGATGGCGCCACCCGCGACGCGATCGCGGTAACCGCCGCTGCCGCGTCACCCGCATACTCACTGCTTCGCTGGGTCGGGCCGTGCCCTGATGAGTACCTGGATGCGTTCGCCCGGGTGGAGGCCGGGATGACCGACTCGCCGATCACCGACGCGGTGGACTTCAACCTGACCACGCCGGTTCCAGCGGAGATCCGCGACGCGGCCGAGCGGACCGCCGGACTCGGCATCCGCGAATATGTGATCTGCGCCCGCGCCGACAGCACTGGTGAGTTCGCCGGGATGACCCGGGTTTACGTCTTCGGCGGTGGCCGAGCCGAGCAGGACGACACTACCGTGCTCGCCTCCCACCGCGGGCACCGGCTCGGGCTGCGGATGAAGGCGGAGATGATCCGCTGGCTGGCCGCTGCGGAGCCGGACCTAGCGCAGATCGAGACCTGGAACGATGCCACCAATGCGCCGATGATCCGGGTGAACGTCGCGCTCGGCTGCGCGGCCGCCGAGGTGTGGCCGACCTGGACGACTGGCGTCCAGTGATGGCCGCCTAGAAGCCCAGCTTGCGTAGTTGCCGCGGGTCGCGTTGCCAGTCCCTGGCAACTGTGACGTGCAGGTCGAGATAGACCGCGGTACCGAGCAGCGCCTCGATGTGCCGGCGGGACTCGGTGCCGATCTCCCGCAGCCGCGACCCGCCGGCCCCGATCACGATCCCCTTCTGCGACGGCCGCTCCACGTAGATGGTCGCGTGGATATCCAGCAGCGGGCGGCGTTCCGGCCGGTCCGGGCGCAATCCCATCTCTTGCACGACGACCGCGATCGAGTGCGGGAGTTCCTCGTGGACGCCCTGGAGCGCCGCCTCCCGGATCAACTCGGCCACCATGACCTGCGCGGGCTCGTCGGTCAGCTCGCCGTCCGGATACAGCGGCGGGCCCTCCGGCAGCAGCTGCAGCAGCAGGTCCGCAAGCAGGTCGACCTGGCCACCACCCTCGACCGCGGACACCGGCACGATCTCGGCGAACTCTAGCTCTGCGCCCTCGCCGAGCTGCCCGACCGCAACCAGTTGCGCGGCCAGTTCGGCCGGGCTGACCAGGTCCGTCTTCGTGACTGCGGCGACCACCGGGGTGTGTTTGAGCTGCGCCAGCTCGGCCACGATGTAGCGGTCGCCGCGACCGATCTTCTCGCTCGCCGGTATGCACAGCACGATCGCGTCCACCTCGGCCCAGGTGGTGCGTACCAGGTCGTTGAGCCGCTGGCCGAGCAGCGTGCGCGGCCGGTGCAGGCCGGGCGTGTCGATCAGGACCAGTTGACCGTCCGGCCGAGCCAAGATGCCGCGGATCGTGTGCCGGGTGGTCTGCGGCTGTCCCGAGGTGATCGCGAGCTTCGCGCCGACCAGCGCGTTCGTCAACGTGGACTTGCCCGTATTGGGCCGCCCGACCAGGCAGGCGAAGCCGGAGCGGAAGCCCGGCGGAGCAGCCTGCGGCGTCGGCGAGGGCGAGGCCATGCGGTCAGTCTGGCCTAGGAACGCCAGTGGTGGAGGTGTTCGCGCCCCATTTGCCGGGCGGAACCAGACCTGCGTCGCCCGCGGCGACCACCCGTCCGACGAGCACGACGCCTACCAGTACGAGCAGCGCGCCCGCCGCCCCGAGCACGGTCAGCTGCTCGCCAAGCAGCACGACGCCCAGCGTCGCCGCGGTCATCGGCTCGGCCAGGTTGAGCGAGACGACCGCGGCCGGTGCGAGCACCCGGATCCCCGCGCCGATCAACAGGTAGGCCAGCGTGGTCGGCAGCAACCCGAGGTAGAGCACGAGCAGCCAGCCGCTCGGCTCGCCCAGCCAGCGCACGCCGCCGGCGACCAGCACCGGCATCAGTAGGACCGCGCCGGCGGGGAACGTGGCCGCCATCACGGCGGTCGAATCGGCACCGGCGCCGATCAGCCGCCGCTGGGCGAGCACGCTCATGGCGTAGCATGCTGCCGCGCTGAGCACGAGCAGCAGGCCGATGGGCTCGGCCCGGCCGCTGGCGCCGGCCAGCGACAGCAGAGCGAGCCCGACGAGCGCCACAGCCACCGCCTGCCACCAGCGCCGACCCGGCAGCCGGCCGTCCACCAGACCGCCGAGCAGGCCGGCGATGACCGGCGCGGCGCCGATCCCGACCAGCGTGCCGATCGCGACCCCGGCCCGGGCCACGCCGGCGAAGAATCCGAGCTGGTAGCCGGCTACCGCGGCGGCGGCGACCAGCCCGGGCGGGGTGCGCACGAGCGCAAGCAGCGTGCCGGTCCGATGCCCGGCGAGCAGTGCGACCACGACAAGCCCGGCACCGCCGACGAGCAGGCGCGCCGCCCCGACCGCGTAGGGGGAGCCGGCCGGATCGGCCAGCGCCTGCGCGGTACCGGTGGTGCCGAACAGCACCGCGGCCGCGAGGACGGCGCCGGCGCCGCCCACGGCGGTCTCAGGCCAGCGCATGAACCGATTGCACGGTGCCGTCGGGATCGGTCCGGATGACCGTGATGCCCGCCGGCGCGCCGACCTCGCGCAGTACGGCGAGGTCGAGGTCGGAAACCGTGCCCGCCTCGGTGACCAGCGTGGCCGCCGCCAGCGTGCCGGCCCCGCTGCTGACCGCCATCGCAACCGCGGCCTGCAACGCGGACAGGGCTAGCGACGGCAAGGCGACCGTGGTGGCGACATAGCTGCGCCCGGTGTCATCACGGACGGCCGCGCTCTCGGCAGCGCCGGTCCGGGCCCGAGCCGCACGGGCCAGCGTGACGATTTTCAAGTCCTCGGGGTCTAGGTCCTGATCAGAGTGCCCGGTCATGGCCGCCGTACCGCCAAGACGGGGGCGGCCGCCTGCTGGCGCGGGGCGGGGTGATCGGGATGACGACGGACGTCAGAGCTCACCGGTAGGATCCGGTCCGGCTGCTGGCCGAGCCGGCCTGCTGGCCGGACTGGCCGCTCGGGGGTTGCTCGGCACGGCTCACCAGAACCGAGCCGATCCGGTTACGCCGCCCCGTCGTGCTCTCGGCGACGAGCGTCAATCCCTCGACGGTCACGCTTGCGCCCGGAATCGGGACCCGGCCGAGATGCTTCGCCAGCAGGCCGCCCACCGTCTCGACGTCCCCGTCCTCGAGGCTGATGCCGAATACCTCGGCGAGGTCCTCCACCGGAAGCCGCGCGGACACCCGGACCGAACCGTTGGCTAGGCGCTGGATGGACGCGCGCTCCACGTCGTACTCATCGTCGATCTCACCGACGATCTCCTCGAGGATGTCCTCGATCGTGACGATGCCGGCGGTCCCGCCGTACTCGTCGATGACCACCGCCATGTGGATTTTGTCGCGCTGCATCTCCCGGAGAAGCTCATCGGCCGGCTTCGAGTCCGGGACGAACGTGGCCGGCCGCATCACCGACTCCACCCGCTCGCTGGACTCGCCGTCCCGGTACTCGTAAGTGCGCTGCGCGAGGTCTTTCAGGTAAGCGATGCCGACGATGTCGTCTTCGCCGCTACCAACCACCGGGATCCGGGAGAAGCCGCTCCGCAGCGCCAGCGAGAGCGCCCGCCGCAGCGTCTTGCCGCGCTCGACGAACACCATGTCGGTGCGGGGCACCATGACCTCCCGCACGATCGTGTCCCCGAGCTCGAACACCGAGTGGACCATCCGCCGCTCGGCCGGCTCGATGACCCGGCTCTGCTCGGCCAGATCCACCAGTTCGCGCAGCTCCGCCTCGGATGCGAACGGGCCTTCCTTGAAGCCCCGCCCAGGGGTCAATGCGTTCCCGATGATGATCAGCAACGAGGCGAGCGGCCCGAGCACTCGGGCCAGCGGGTGCAGCACTACGGCCGAGGCCAGTGCGACCGACGCCGCGTGCTGGCGGCCGAGCGTGCGCGGGCTCACCCCGACCGCGACGTACGAGACCACAACCATCAGCCCACCGGCCGCCAGCACTGCCCGCCACCGGCTGCCGTCGAACACGTCCAGGAACACGATCGTGACCAGCACCGCTGCGGTCATCTCGGCTGCGACCCGCAGCAGCAGCGCGAGATTGAGGTAGCGCGGCGGGTCGTTGACCACCGCCAGCAGCTTGGCCGAGCCGGCCCGGCCCTCCCCCGCGAGCGCCTCCGCCCGAACCCGGGAGATCCGGGAGATTGCGGCGTCTGCGCTGGCACACAGCGCCGCAATCAGGATCAGAGCCGCCGCGATCAGCAACATGATGACGTCCCCGCTGGTCATCGGGTGCCCCCCGCGGCGTGTCGGCGCTCCTCCCACCAGGACGCGAGCATGCCGGCCTGCAAGCCGAACATCTCCCGCTCCTCCCCCGGCTCGGCATGGTCATAACCGAGCAGATGCAGGATCCCGTGGGTTAACAGCAGATTCAGCTCGTCCTGGGTGGTGTGTCCGACAGTCTTGGCCTGCACCTGGGCAACCTGCGGGCAGATCACGACATCGCCCAGCAACCCGGGCTCCGGTTCATCGTCGTCACCACGCGGCGGGCACAGCTCATCCATCGGGAACGCAAGCACATCGGTCGGGCCCGGCTCGTCCATCCATTGGATGTGCAGCTGTTCCATCGACTCGGTATCCACCAGCAAGATCGACAGTTCCGCCTGGGGGTGGATATGCATCCGGTCGAGCACGTGCCGGGCGAGCGAGACCAGCGCCGGTTCGTCCACCTCGACGCCGGATTCGTTGGCGACCTCGATGCTCATGACATCCCTAGGCTGGCAATCCCCGGCGGCGGCTCACCGACCGCGGCGGCGGCCGGACTGCCGGCCCGCGGCGCGGACCGGGCGAGCGGTATCGCCGTTGCGGGCGTCCCACCGGTTGTACGCATCGACGATCCGGCCGACAAGCTTGTGCCGGACGACGTCATGACTGGTCAAGAAGCAGAACTCGAGGTCCTCGATGCCGTCGAGGATCTCTTGAACAATCTTCAGCCCGCTCCTCGTTCCGGCCGGAAGGTCGATCTGGGTGACGTCGCCGGTGACCACTACCTTCGAACCGAACCCCAGCCTGGTCAGGAACATCTTCATCTGCTCCGGACTGGTGTTCTGCGCCTCGTCGAGGATGATGAATGCGTCGTTGAGGGTCCGGCCGCGCATGTACGCCAGTGGCGCCACTTCGATCGTGCCGCTGGCCATCAGCCGCGGGATCGAGTCTGGGTCGATCATGTCGTGCAACGCGTCGTACAGCGGGCGCAGGTACGGATCGATCTTTTCGTAGAGCGTGCCGGGCAGGAAGCCGAGCCGCTCCCCCGCCTCGACCGCCGGCCTGGTCAGGATGATGCGGTTCACCTGCTTGGCCTGCAGCGCCTGCACCGCCTTGGCAACCGCGAGATACGTCTTGCCGGTGCCGGCCGGGCCGATGCAGAACACCACGGTGTGCTTGTCGATGGTGTCCACGTACCGCTTCTGGTTGAGCGTCTTCGGCCGGATCGCGCGGCCCCGGTTGGACAGGATATCCAGGGTCAGCACGTCGGCCGGGCGCTCCGAGGTCTCGGCGCGCAGCATGTGGACCGAGCGCTCAACCGCATCGGAGGTCAGCGGCTGCCCGGTCCGCAAGACGAGCACCAACTCGTCGACCAGCCGTTCGACCAGAGCTACGTCCGCGGGCTGGCCGCTGATGGTGATCTCGTTGCCGCGCACGTGCAGGTCGGCGGCCGGAAACTGCTTCTCGATCGTCCGGAGGAACTCGTCACCAGAGCCGAGCAGGCTAACCATCGGCACGCTGGATGGAACGACGATCTTGTGTTGGATTGAGGTGGTCTGGGGGGCCATGGGCTCGGCCTGACGGCCTGCTGCTCACTCTCCGGGCTCGATGTGATCGGACTTGTTCCATGCTAGCTGCGCTGGTCGGGCCGCGGCGCGGCGATTTCCTGCCCGGCTTGACTGACGCTCGCCGGCGCCTGGCTGCTCGGCTAGGCCGGGCCGAACGTCTGCGGTGTGCGGGTGAACGGGTAGGTGGCCCAGTACATCTTCGTGACCGCACCAGAACCGTCTCTGACCACGCGCAGCAGCTCCCCATGCTCCCGTCCGCTCACCGTCCGGTACAGATCGGTGCCGGCCGGCTCGAACACCGCAGGTGCCTCGGTCTTCGGCAGGTCACAGCGGCGCGCCTCCAGCTTGCCGTCACGCGCGGCGAACACGAACTCGCTGCCCTCCGACCACCACGATCCGAGTAGCGGTTCGAGCTCGGCCGGAACCTCGGGCCCGACCCGCCACGGTTCCGGCTCGGCCGGGTCGTCGTCGACCACCGCCAGCACCAGATCGATCGCGAGTTCGCCGGGTGCGGCTCCGGCGGACGAGTTCGCGAACACCACCGCACCGACCTTCTCCGGGCGGCGGACCGCGAGCCCGGCCAGGAAGCCCGGCATCGCGCCGTCGTGCCCGACCAGCAGGCGGTCGTCCCGGCGGTGCAGCATGAAGCCGAGCCCCCAGGCCAGCCGCCAGTGCTCCAGGTCGTGCATGACCTGTGGGTGACACATTTCTTCGATCGTGTCCGGGCTGAGCACATCCACCACCGGGTCGGCGATGAACGCTGCCCACCGGCCGAGGTCGGCGGCTGTGCACCACAGTTCACCCGCGGGCGCGAACGCGTTGCCCGGAAACAGCGGCTCGGCGTGAACGCGGTCGGCGTACGGGTCGACGAAGAATCCGCGGGCGCGCGGCTCGACCGGACCGATCGAGGTGCGGCGCAGCTCGAGTGGAGCCAGTATCCGGGTCACCAGCGCCTCCTCCCAGCGCTGCCCGCGCAGCCGACTGACCAGCTCGCCGAGCAACACGAACGCCAGGTTGGAGTAGTGCCAGCGCCGGCCCTGCGGCAGCACCGCCTCGGCGTGTTCCAGCCCGGCCAGAAGCGCGGGCAACTGCGGGCCGGCGCCGAGCTCCCAGATGTCGCCGGCCGGCTCGCGCTGCAGACCGGACAGGTGGCTGAGCATTCGCCGAATCGTCAGCCCGCCGTGCCTGGTGTCCGGCAGGTGCTCGCCAAGCTCGTCGTCCAGGCCGAGCAGCCCGTCGTCGCGGCACTGCATGACCAGGACCGCCGTGAACGTCTTGGTGATGGAGCCGATCCGGTACTGGGTGTCGTCGGTGGGGAGCCGTCCACCAGGGCCGGCGGCGCCTTCCCGAGCGCCCGGGTCGCTGGCCGGGTCGGTGTCGCCGGTGCCGTGGAAGAACACCGGCCGGCCGTCCCTGACCACGGATGCCGCGACCGAGGGCGAGCGCCAGTCGACCTGCTTACCGGCGACCGACCGGCGCAGCGCCGCGGTGACCGGTTGCGGTAGCGGTGTATTGCTCAACCCGGTGGCCACGTCAGCCTCCTTCCGCCGAGCACGTGTGCATGCGTGTGGAACACGGTCTGACCCGCGCCGGTGCCGATGTTGAACACGATCCGGTATCCGCGCTCTGCGATGCCGTCGGCAGCGGCAACCGCGGCGGCCTCGGTAAGTACCTTCGCGGTCAGCTCGGGATCAGCCGCTGCGAGTGCGCCAACATTCGGGTAGTGCTCACGCGGCACCACGAGCACGTGTGTCGGCGCCTGCGGGTTGATGTCCCGGAACGCGAACGTGTCCGCGGTCTCGCGGACCACCGTCGCCGGGACCTCGCCAGCGACAATCCGGCAAAACAGGCAATCCGGCTGACCAGCCACCTCGGCGCCTCCCACGCGTCATCATCGACGAGTCCGGCCGAGCGTGCCGCCGTCTCGATCAGCGATCGTAGTAGCGGGTCGGAACGGAACGGGCGAGGATATGCGCGCGTCTGTTCACCAGCACGCAGACGCGGGAGGAGAGGCCGGCGATGGCCGATGACCAGCAGTACCCGGGGGCAAGAACGCCGCCGGGACCGGCGCGGCATCGCGGCCCACGCAGGCTGTTCGACCGGCCCATCCTGCTGGCGGTGGTGGCGGCCGTCGCCATCGGTGTTGCCGTCGGGGTGCTTCTGGGGGTGTTCGGCGGCTCCGATGGGACCGACGGCGGCGCCAATCAGGTCGCGACGCCGAACCCGTCCGTGCTGCCCAGCGAGACGCCCTCGGCCGAGCCACCAAGCCCGACCGCGACGGTCACGGTGCCCAGCAGTGCCGGCAGTCCAACCGGCACCGCCACCTCTATCGTCGTGCCGGTCTACTACCTGGGCCGCAGCGCCGAGCCCGGAGACCGCCACTTCCTGTACCGCGAGTTTCGCCGGGTGCAGGCCGAAGGCGGTAGCGACCCGGCCGCGGTCGCGGTTCAAGCGATGCTGAGCCTGCCACCACTGGATCCCGACTACAGAAGTCCGTGGCCGGTCGGTGCCTCGCTGGTCGACCTGGACCGATCGGGTGACACCGCCGTGGTGATGCTGTCCGATCAGATCGCCGCTCACCGCACCGACGCGCAGACCGCGACGCTGGCAGCGCAGCAGCTGGTGTACACGGTCACCGCGGCCGATCGCACCGTGCATTCGGTGCGCTTGGTCGTCGGCGGCCGGGAGACCTCCTCACTGTTCGGGCATAGCGTGGGCACACCTCCGCTGTCGCGCGCGCCCGAGGTGGAGGTCGTCGCGCCGGTGTGGATCATCGATCCGTACGAAGGCGCCCAGGTGGGGCGGACGTTCACCGTGCACGGCACCGCGAACGTGTTCGAGGCAACAGTGAACTACCGGGTCATGCGCGACGGCGCCGAGGTCAGAAGCGGTGCGGTGCAGGCGAGCACCGGCACCGGAACGCGGGGTGAGTGGTCGGTGCAGCTGACGCTGGCGGCCGGGCAGTACGTGGTGGAAGCGTTCGAGGTCTCGGCCGAGAACGGCGAGCCACTGTTCGTCGACTCCAAGACGGTTCGGATCGGCTAGCTCAACACCGGGAGTGCGGCCCGGCTACTGGGGCGGACCGGACCAGCGTGCGGTGCGGGACAGAACTGCCGCCGCGGCGGCCACGCCGGCGGTCGAGGTTCGCAACACGGTCGGCCCAAGCCGGCAACGGTGGGCGCCGGCGGCGGCGAACACCGCTAGCTCGTCCTCGGTGATGCCGCCTTCCGGGCCGACCACGAGCACGATCTCCCCGGCGCCGGGCAGTGGGTCGAGCGTGCCGATCGGCTGCTCCTCGGCCTCGTGCAACACCAGACCGAGCGTTGCCGCCGTGAGCCGAGCCGCGACCTGGGCGGTGTCGGCAAGCTCGGTCACGTCGGGCAGCCAGGCCCGGCGCGCCTGCTTGGCCGCCTCCCGCGCCGTCGAGCGCCATTTGGCCAGCGACCTCGTTCCCCGCTCGGCTCGCCACACGGTCACGCAGCGAGCCGCCGACCAGGGCACGATCACGTCCACCCCGACCTCGGTGAGCATCTCGACTGCGAGCTCGCCGCGCTCGCCCTTTGGCACTGCCTGGACCACGGTCAGCCGCGGCTGCGGTCGGGCCAGCTCCCGGTAGGCCACCACATCGAGCTCAAGCTCGTCCCGGCCGGCGCTGGTCACCCGGCACTCGGCGACCAGCCCGGCGCCGTCGGTCAGGTCGATCCGCTCCCCCGGGCGCAGCCGCCGGATCGTGGCCGCATGCCGTCCCTCGGGGCCGTCCAGGCATATCCGATCAGCGTCTACTAGCCGCGCCCGATCGACGAGGAACACCGGGACCGTCACGTTGTACAGGGTCCCACCACTGATGGCCGGCGCGGCCGGCCCCGGTCAGCGAGAGTTGAACGCGTCCCGGAGCCGGGAGAACAGCCCTTGCTGGCCCGGCGCGAACTGGCCGGCCGGCTGTTCCTCGCCACGCAACGTGGCCAGCTCGCGGAGCAACTCCTGCTGCCGTTCGTCCAGCTTGGTCGGGGTCTGCACATCCACATGCACGGTGAGGTCGCCGCGGCCGACACCGCGCAGATGCGGCACACCCCGGCCGTAGAGCGTCATGGTCTGGCCCGACTGCGTGCCCGGGCGGATGTCCACCTGCTCGTTGCCATCCAGCGTCTCCAGCTCGATCGACGCGCCGAGCGCGGCCGCGGTCATCGGCAGGGTCACCGTGCAGTGCAGATCGTCGCCGCGCCGCTGGAACACCGGATGCGGCAGCTCGATGATCTCTACGTAAAGGTCGCCGGCCGGGCCGCCACCGGGGCCGATCTCGGCCTCGCCGGCCAGCTGGATCCGGGTGCCGGTGTCCACCCCGGCCGGGATCTTCACCTTGAGCGTGCGGCGGACCCGGACCCGACCGTCGCCGGCGCACTCGGTGCACGGGCTGGGGATCACCGTGCCGAAGCCCTGGCACATCGGGCACGGCCGCGAGGTCATCACCTGACCGAGGAAGGAGCGCTGCACCTGGCTGATCTCGCCGCGCCCCGAGCACATGTCACACGTGACCTGGTGGCTACCGGGGGTCGCGCCGGAGCCGGTGCACGTCGGGCAGACCACCGCGGTATCCACTTGGATCTCCCTGGTGGTGCCAAAGGCCGCTTCGGCCAGCTCGATGTCCAGTCTGATCAGCGCATCCTGGCCACGCCTGGCCCGGCTGCGCGGCCCGCGCTGAGTCGCCGCGCCGAAAAAGGCGTCCATGATGTCGCTGAACCCGAACCCGGCGCCGAAGCCGCCGCCGGAAGCCAGCGGATCGCTGCCGAGGTCGTACATCTGCCGCTTCTTGGTGTCCGAGAGCACCTCGTAGGCGGCGGTGACCTCCTTGAACCGCTCCTGGGTGGTCTCGTCCGGGTTCACATCGGGATGGAGCTCACGGGCCAGCTTGCGGTACGCCCTCTTGATCTCCTCCTGGGTGGCGTCACGTTTGACGCCGAGGATCGCGTAGTAGTCCTTGCTCACCGAATGCCGCCCACCTACGAACTCGCCAGGATCTGCCCGACATACCGGGCCACCGCACGCACCGCACCGATGGTGCCGGGGTAGTCCATCCGCGTCGGCCCGACCACCCCGAGTCGGGCCACCGCCTCGTCGCCAAGCGAGTAGCTCGACGCCACCACCGATGCCGAGGCTAGCCCCTGGTGCGGGTTCTCATGCCCGATCCGAACCGTCACCACGTCTCCCCCGGCCTCGCCGAGCAATCGCATCAGCACGACCTGCTCCTCGAGAGCTTCGAGCAGAGGACGCACAGAGTACGGGAAATCCGCACCGAACCCGGTCAGGTTCGCCGTACCGCCCAAAACCACCCGTTCCTCGCCGCTATCGATC
>DATAFN010000084.1:0-3751 GCA_036257435.1 Actinomycetes bacterium | reverse complement strand
GTCAGCCCAACATTGCCCGCCTCGTGGATCACGCACAGCAGCTTGGTCACCCCGGCCGCCTTGAGCTGCTCACCGGCACCCGCGCCGGCCACGGTTTCGGTCTGGCCGACGTGGGTGATCGCGCCGAACTCCTTGGAGCGGTCGGCTCCCGAGTTGATCGTGATGACCGGGATGCCTGCGGCGACTGCAGCCTTGATCGACTCCTCGAGCGCGTCCGGGTTGGCCATCGAGACCACGATGCCGTCGACGCCCTGGCTCACCGCGGTATCGATCAGCTGCGACTGCTGTGCCGGGTCTCCGTTGCCCTGGTAGCTCACCGTGACCCCGAGGTCGCGGCCGGCCGCCTCGGCACCGTTCTTCACCACATCCCAGAACGCGTCGCCCGCGCTGCCGTGGGTGACCACCGCAATGGTGACGTCGCCGCCCTGGCCGGCCGGTGTGGATGCGGTTTGGTTGGCCTGGTTGCCGTTGTCGTCGCTGGTGCACGCACCGAGGGTCAATGTGACGAGTGCGGCGGCAATGACTAGTCGCTTGGTTCGGTTCATCTACGGGACCTCCCTGGTCCGATCGGAGCATTACAGGTACGTCCGTTGCGCCTTCTTGTCGTTCTCGTACGCGGCCCGGGCCGCCTGGGTGGCCGCCCGGCTGCTTACCGCGGCGACCGGCACGTCCCACCACGCCTGCGAGCTGGGCGCGGCCACCAGCGGATCCGTGCGCACATGCACCACCGTGGTCCGGTTCGCCCGGACCGCCGCCTGCAACGCCTCGCGCAACTCCGCGATGCCGGACACCGACATGACCTCGGCGCCCAGGCTGGCCGCGTTCGCCGCCAGGTCGACCTCGACCGGCGGACCGTCCAGAGCGCCGGTGTCCGGGTTGCGGGACAGGTATTGGGTGCCGAACCGGCCGTTGCCGACCGACTCGGACAGGGCGCCGATCGACGCGAAGCCCTGGTTCTCCACCAACACCACGATGATCTTGGCGTGTTCCTGCGCGGCGGTGACCAGCTCCTGCGCCAGCATCAGGTAGGAACCGTCGCCGACCAGCACGAACACCTCGCGGTCTGGCGCGGCCAGCTTGACCCCGATCCCGCCCGCGATCTCGTAGCCCATGCAGGAGTAGCCGTACTCCACGTGGTAACCCTTCGGATCCCGGGTCCGCCACAGCTTGTGCAGGTCACCGGGCATCGACCCGGCCGCGCACACCACTACGTCGCGCGGTCCGGCGATCTCGTTCACTGCGCCGATCACCTCAGGCTGGCTCGGCAACGGACCGTGCCTGGCTTGGTAGGCCGCATCGACCGTGCGCTGCCAGTCGGCCGCTAGCTGCCGTGCTTGGTCGGCGTATCCGGCCTCGACCGACCACCCGGTCAGTTCACCGGCGAGCGCGGCCAGTCCGACCTTCGCGTCCGCGACCAGAGCGTGCCCGGCCAGCTTGTAGGCATCAGACGCAGCCACGTTGAGGTTGACGAAGCGCACCCCGGCACCGGCGAACAGCGAGCGTGACGCCGTGGTGAAGTCGCTCCACCGGGTGCCGACACCGATCACCACGTCGGCATTCCGGGCCAGCGTGTTGGCCGCAGTGGTGCCGGTAGCACCGATCGCGCCGACCGTCGCCGGATGATCGAACCGTAACGAGCCCTTTCCGGCCTGGGTCTCCGCGACCGGGATCCCGGTCGCCTCGGCCAGCTCGCGCAGCTCCTCGGTCGCCCCCGCGTAGATCACCCCGCCACCGGCCACCAGCAGCGGCCGGCCGGCCGACCGGATCAGCGTCGCGGCCACATCCAATGCCTCCGGCTCGGGCGGCGGCCGGCGGATCCGCCAGACCCGCTCGGCCACGAACTCGGCCGGGAAGTCCCAGGCCTCGGCCTGCACGTCCTGCGGCAGCGCCAGGGTGACCGCGCCAGTCTCGGCCGGGTCGGTAAGCACCCGGACCGCGGCTAGTGCGGCGGGCACCAGTTGCTCGGGACGGTTGATCCGGGCGAAGAACTTCGACACCGGGGCCAGGCAGTCGTTGACACTGATTTCGTAGGAGCGGGCGTCCTCGAGCTCCTGCAGCACCGGGTTGGCCACCCGGGTGGCGAACACGTCGCCGGGCAGCAGCAGCACCGGTAGCCGATTCACGGTGGCCAGTGCGGCGCCGGTGACCAGGTTCGTCGCACCCGGTCCGATCGAGGTCGTGCAGGCGTAAGTGGACAGCCGGTCGGCCATCCGGGCGTAGCCGACCGCGGTGTGCACCATCGCCTGCTCGTTGCGGGCCAGCACGTAAGGTAGCGTCCCGCCGGCCTCCAGCAGCGCCTGGCCGATGCCGGCGACGTTGCCGTGTCCGAATATGCCCAAGCAGCCGGCGAACAGCCGGGTCCGCTCGCCGTCCCGCTCGGTCCACTGATTGGCCAGGAACCGCACCAGGGCTTGGGCCACGGTCAGCCGCACCTGCTCGGTCACCGCTCGGCCCTCCCAACGTGGGTGGTCATCGGGAGCCGGGCGTCGACCGGGTGGTCCACCCACCGTTTGCGGATCCAGGCATGCGCCGGGTCGTCGCGGAATGCCATGGTCCGCTGCTCGGCCGGTCCGGCAAGCACGTTGAGGTAGTACAGGTCATAACCAGGCGCGGCCATCGACGGTCCGTGGTAGCCGTGCGGGACCAGCACCGCGTCGCCGGTGCGGACCTCGCGCAGCACGTCGATGGCCTTGCCCGGATGCCCGTACACGCGCTGGTAGCCGAAACCGTGCTCACCGGCGACCTCGAAGTAGTAGATCTCCTCGAGTACCGCCTCGCCCTGGTCCTCGGTGTCGTGCTTGTGCGGCGGATAGCTGGACCAGTTCCCGCCCGGAGTGAGCACCTCCACCGCGCTCAGCTTCACGGTCTCGAACGCGTCCGGCGCGCAGAAGTTCGTCACCTGGCGGCTGGCCGGTCCGGCCCCGCGCAGCTCGACCGGCACGCCCCCGGCAGGGCCGTACCGCACCGGCAGCCGGCGCTCGCACCGCGCGCTGGGTAACGCGTAGCGACCGCCACCGGGCGCGGTCAGCGTCAGCACCGCGTCCCTGGGCACGTAGCCGAAGTCGGTCACCCGGTCGAAGACCGAGGACCGGCCGGACAGCTCGAGCGTGCTTCCGTCGGCCTGCACCAGTGCGGGACCGCCCGCCAGCGGTAGCACGAGCAGTTCCGCGTCCCCGGTACCGGTCCGGTAGCTCTCCCCCGGCGACAGCTCGACCACGTCCAACCCGCAGTACGACCAGCCCGCATTGGCGGGGTCGATGTGCAATGTCAGCGCCATGTCCCTCACCCCAGCCGCACGGCTCGGTCGACGGCGCCGGCGACGTCGTCGTCGCGCGGATACAGCAGCGCCCGGCCGGCCACGATGCCGCGTACGGTCGGCAGCTCGAGCGCCTTGCGCCAACGGGCGTACATCTCCCCGGCCGCGTCCTCGGTGTCCGCGGTGTCGCCGCCGAGCAGCAACACCGGCAGCGTCGATGCCTCGAGCACCTGCTCCATGCCGTCGACCACCGGCAGCTTCAGCCAGGTGTAGGCCGAGGTGGTCCCGAGCCCGGAGGCGACCGACACTGCAGTGATCACCGCGTCCATCGACAGATCGTTGTGCACCCGGCCTTCGACCCGGGTGCACAGGAACGGCTCCACCATGGCCATCAGCCGGTGTCCGGCCAGATCGGTGACCGCGCCGGCACAGGAGGCGAGCGTCCGAATCGTCGCCGGGTCCTCGGGGTCGATGCGTAACAGCATCTTCCCGCCG
>DATAFN010000071.1:0-9557 GCA_036257435.1 Actinomycetes bacterium | reverse complement strand
GCATCCGGAGCTGCTGGCGGTATCGGCGAACTTCCTGCATACGCCCGAGCCCGGGCCGGCGCAGGTGTTGATCGACCGGGGCCGCACCGGCCGCCGGATCGGTTACGTCCGCGCCGTGCTGAGCCAGAACGACCAGCACATCCTCGACGCGATCATCACGACCGGAACCCTGGCCGCGGGCGAGCCGGCGTGGAGCGAGCAGTCCATCGTTGACCTGCCGGATCCTGAGCAGTGCGTTCCGGTGCCGGAGCGGACGCCAACGGGTACGCAGGTCGGCATCGCCGCATTAGTGGATGCGCGGATGGATCCGCGGATGCCGTGGCTGGCCGGCCGGCCGGAGGGCGCGCCGGAGATCCGCTCGTGGATCCGGTTCAAGGACGGTCGCGAACCCGACTCGGTGGCGCTGCCGTTCTTCGCCGACGCATTACCGCCGGTCACGTTCGCCCAGGGCCGGTTCGGCTGGGTGCCGACCGTGCACATGTCGGTGCTGGTCCGGGCGCTGCCGGAGGCCGGCTGGTGCCGGGTGCGGACCAGGGGAGGCCTGGAGGCCGGCGGGTTCCTGGACGAGGAGGTCCAGGTCTGGGACTCGGCCGGCCGGCTGGTCGCGCATGGCCACCAGCTCGCCGCCGGCCCACGCGAGCCGCGTCGGTCCTAGCCGCTTGGTCCGGGCCGAGCGGTGGGCGTCCGGCGCCGGGTCGCTTGCAGCCGGTCGGTGACGACGTGGATCACGGCCAGTGCAAGCTGGTAGCCGAGCATCGGGTCGTTGTGGCAGAGCTCGCGCACCGACGATCCGTCCAGCTCGACAGTCTGGGTGGTCTCGACGGCGACCGCGCCGAAGTGCCAGCGGTGCGGCGGCAGCAGCCAGGACCAGCCGAGCATCGCGCCCGGCCCTAGCGCGTCCACTACGGTGTGCCCGCGTTCGGCGGTGTCGGTGTCCACGACGACCTTGCCGTCCACGATCAGCCACAGTCGCTCGGCAGGCTCGCCCTCATTGAAGATCCGGCAGCCGGCATGGAACATCGATCGTTTGCCATGTGCGGCAAGTCGCTCGAGCTGCCAGTCACTGAGCCCATGAAGTAGCGGCTGTGCGCGGAGCGCGTCATACGCGGTAGCGAACGTCATCGTCGGTGTGGAGTCGCTCGTCGGCCGCGCCGCCGGGTGCGCACCGTCGATCGCCTCGGTAGTGGGACGTTGCGTGGGTCGCGCAGCCGGCTGTAGCGGCTGCCGCGACACGTAGATGGCCTTCATGGCGGCCTCCCGTGATCTGGCCGAGGCTCGATGTCCGTACATCCGTAACCGTGTCGCCGGACCGGCCGGTCGGACACGGGCGAAGTCCCCGGGCTTGGGGGGCCATAGGACCCGTCCGGTGCTCGGCCGCTACCGGAGATAGTCCAGCCGCGTCATCATGCCGGCCTCGGCGTGGTAGGCGTTGTGGCAATGCAGCATCCAGGCGCCCGGGTTGGTCGCATCGAGCTCGGCGCGCAACCGCTGGCCCGGCCGGATGAGCACGGTGTCCTTGCGTGGCCCGGACGGTGTCCCGAGCTGGACGGTATGGCCGTGCAGATGCACGGGATGGAACATCATCGTCGCGTTGACTAGATCGAGGGTCACCCGCTCGCCCTCGTGCACGCTCAGAGCTTCGACGTGGTCGGCGGTGCGCCCGTTGATGGTCCAGCGATAGCTGTGCATGCCACCGCCGAGGTGGACCGGGAGCATCCGATCGACCGGAGCAGGCTCGAGCCGAACGGCCTCGATTGCCGACAGGTCGGCGCCATCCCGCACTAGGCCGGACAACTCGGCGGGAATCGCGGCGGGGTCGGGCGCAGCACCGGATGCGGTGCGGACGACGACGAGGGCCGCACCTTGCTTGCCTTCGGGAAGCGCCACGAGTGGGAACGCTCCGTCGCCCAAGGTCACCAGCACGTCCAGCCGTTCTCCCATTGCGAGGAGCACCGCGTCGGCGCCGGCCGGTCGCACCGGAAAGCCGTCGGTGTGGGTGACCGACATCCGGTGGCCGCCCAGGGCCACCCGGAATGCGGTATCGGCGGCCGCGTTGACCAGGCGCAGGCGCATCCGCTGGCCGGGCCGTCCGGTGATGGTTCGGGGTGCGTCGCTGATCCGTCCGTCGGCGAGGTAGTACGGATAGGTGACGTCGCCGCCCGATCCGCCCAGCAGCACCGAGCCCGGCCGGGTATCGCCCATCATCCCGCCGCCCATCATCCCGCCGCCTTGACGCAGCGCGGCGAGCGTGGCATCCGGGCTCCCGCCGGCAACGCCGTCGAGCCAGTCATCGAGCACGACGGTTTCATCGATGTCGTAGTCGCCCGCGTCGTCGGGATCTTCCACGATCAACGCGGCGTAGAGCCCGCGGTCGGTCTGGGTGCCCACGTGCGGGTGCAGCCAGTAGGTGCCGGGGTCGGGCACGGTGAACTCGTATCGGAACCGGCTTCCCGGACCCACCGATGGCTGGGTCACTGCGGGCACCCCGTCCATGTCGTTGCGGATCGCCAGCCCGTGCCAGTGGATGCTGGTCTCGACGGGAAGGTCGTTGGTGAGGTCGACCCGCAGCACCGACCCGGCCGGCAGCCGGATCGGCGGTCCGGGAATCCGGCCGTGATAGGTCCAGGTGGCCACGATCGGGCCGCCGAGGTCGAGCGTGGTGGGTGCGGCGCGTAGGGCTACCTCCCGAACCGGCGCGCCCGGACGGCGGCGCCGCGCCTCGGCGGCGGCGATCCGGGACGGGTCGAGCACGGGCTGCGGTACGCCGCCGCTCGAGCAACCCGGCAGCAACGCGGCGGCTCCGATTGCCGCGGCGGCGCCGAGCACGGACCTCCGGGTCAGGGGGACGGCTGCCGCTCTCACAGCGAGCGCTCGCGCACGATTGCCGCCACGTTGATGCGCTTGATGCCGCGCAGGACCGATAGCTGGGATACGAGGGATGCCGCGAGCAACGCGAGCACGATCAGGATCAGGGTGGAAGTCTGCATGCGGAGCTCCCACCGATAGCCCAGGTTCTCGTAGTTCGACATGAACCAGCGCGCGAGCACGATGCCGGTGACCAGTCCGATCGGGATACCGGCGAGAGTCAGGAACATGTTCTCGGCCATGACCAATCGGCCGAGAATGCGTTGGGTCATCCCGGCAGCGTTCAGCGTTCCGAGTTCGACCGAGCGCTCGGCAAGGTTCGCCGACATCGCGTTGAAGAGCAATGCAACAGACATGACGATGGCGAACGCGAGCATGACGCCGACGAGCACATCCATGATTGCGAACGCGTCTCGCATCGTCGCTTCGATCGCCGCATTGTCGATGTACGCCGCGGCACCCGGCAGCAAGCCGAGTCGGTGTGCCATCTCCTCGCGGGCAACGCCGGGCTTCACCTGCACGAGCGCGCCGGTCGCGGTCGGTCCTCCGAGGACCGTGTCGAGGTGCTCGAGAGAGACGTAGGCCACTGCGGTCAGCGGCTCGTCAACAAAGCCGGCGACAGGTTCGGTCAGCCGAGAACCGTCAACCGTGGTGATGGTGATGTGATCACCTTCGCGAACCTCGAGAAGGTTCCGCAGTCCTCGACCCAGCAGGAGCCCCCCAGTAGCCGAGAGTCGTAGATCGTGACCGCTCTCGTCGACGAAATGGTGCAGCGTGGCCGTCGTCTCCAGGCCGGTGATGATCGTGTCGTAGCGACGGTCGCCGGCCTCGAGTGCGGCCTCCAGCCGGGCGGAGGGCTCCAGGGCGGCAACGGCCGGATCGGCCCGCGCGGCCGAGATGACCTCGGAGGCGGCGCCAGGCGCGGCATAGAGCTGGCCGTCGGAGCGGTCAACGGCGCCGTACTGGCGATCGAGGACATTGGCGACGGTGTCGCGCAGGCCGGCGAACACGATCACGAGGCTCAGGGAAACCGCGACGCCGGCGATCGTGAAGAGGGCCCGTCGGCGATTGCGGCTCGCACCTCGCGCGACCATGCGCCATCGCGCGGGGAGACGGCGGACCGGCGGAAGCATGCGTTCGAGGAGGGAGAGACGCCCGCTCCCGGTTGGGCTGAAACGCATCGCTTCGGCAGGCGTGGTACGCGCCGCCGCGCGCGCGGGTGCCCAGGCCGCAAGCGTGGTCGCCGCGATCGCCGCGCAGGCCCCAATGACGACGGTGGTCGGATGGACCGACGTGACGTGTAGCGGGAGTCCGATCGCGTCCGTGTACTGCGTGGTGAACCAGGCGCCGAGCGCGACTCCGCCGAGCACGCCGGGCACGATGGCTGCGGCGCCCGCGGCGAAGCCGTATGCCAGGTAGTGGCCTCGCAGGATGCGTGGCGCGATCCCATTGGCGGAAAGTGTTCCGATGATCGCCCGTTGTGCGTGCACCAGCCGCGATAGCAGGATGAACGCACCGAGGACGGCGGCAAGGAGGAACAGGGCCGGGAGCAGGTTGGCGAACTCGCCGAACGTCTTCACGTCCTGGTCGAGCGCAACGTATGAGGGCTGGTCTGAGCGCGTCGTGACGGCGAGATCGTGCTCACGGGCCAGTTTCGTTACCTCAGTGATAAGCGCGTCCGCGCCGCCGCGATCGTGGGCGTAGACCGCGAGCTGGTGCTGCGGAGTCGCGTCGAGGTTCCGCGCCAGGGACTGCGGCGCGAAAACGACGCCGAACTGCTCGGCGCTGGTCATCAGCTCCTGCTGTGAACGGGCCGGCCAGAAGTACTCGGTGGACAGGCCGGTACCGGACACGGTGACGGGCGTCCAGCCCTTGCTGCCGTACAGCTCGATCGTGTCGCCGGGGCGGAGGTGAAAGTGATCGGCGAGGTGTTGCTCGACCAGTACCTCGCCTGTGCTGGGAAGGTCGCCCGAGCGGAGCGCGATACGAGCCACCTCCGGTTGGGAACCGTCGGGGACACTCACTACGCGACCGAGTAGCGTGTGATCGCGGATCCGGGTACCGATGTCGGTCTGGGCACGAACCGTCATCACCGGGTTGCCCGGCAGGCGTGAGATCTCCGCCGCCATTGACGGTGCGGCTGGCCCGCTCAGCACGACGTCGGGAAGCCGCTGAGTGCTGTAGGCGCGCGCGAACGAGTCGTTCAGGTTGCGGTACGCATCCGAGGCCGCAATGAATACCGCGACACCGATCGCGACCACTATCACGACCGCACCGAACTGCATCCGCTGCCGCCACACGTCGCGGCGCAGCTTCCGCAACAGCACGCGACTCACCATTCGAGGTCCGCCGCCTCGACTGGTGTCTCGACCACCTCGTCGCTCGCGATCCGACCCGAGTGCAGGCGCACCACACGGTCGGCCATACGTGCTATGGCCGAGTTATGGGTGACGAGCAGCACGGTGTGATGGCCCTCTAGCGCGAGATCCCGCAACACGGCGAGGACCTGCCGCCCCGTGTCCAGATCCAAGCTGCCCGTGGGTTCGTCGCACAGCAGCAATGGCGGCTCCTTCACCAGCGCACGCGCGATCGCCACCCGCTGCTGCTCCCCGCCGGACAGCTGGGCGGGAAACCTATCGCTCACCGCGCCGAGCCCGACGCGCTGGAGCGCCGCTCGGCTGCGAGCCTCGCTGTCGGCGCCCGTCACCTCCGCGAGCAGCTGGACATTCTCCAGCGCGGTCAACGTCGGCACCAGGTTGAAGAACTGGAACACGAACCCAACCCGGTCACGCCGGTACGAAGTCAGGCGGTCGGTACGCAGCGCAGCAACATCGACACCGGAGACGACGATTGAGCCGGAGCTCGTCTCCTCGATGCCGCCAATCAGGTTCAGCAGCGTCGTCTTGCCCGACCCCGACGGGCCGAGGATCACGACGAACTCACCCGGCCACACCACGAGGTCGACACCGCGCAGGGCATCCACAGCGATCTCACCTGAGCGATAGCGCTTGCCGCACCCACGCACGGCCACCGCCGGCTGACCCGATCGCGCCGCATCCTCGGCAATCGCGGCCAGTTCGGGTGCGCTCAGACGCTGGTGGGTGAAGATCCGCACGGTGTTCCCTCCAGTCGCCATTCCCACTGCACACCGGCGCTTGCACGGCCGTTCCACGATCAACTCCAGCGCGCACGACCCCGAACCGATAGAGGCAAACGTCCCGCGGCGGCAGGCACTCCGGACGTGGGACAGATACCCCAGGCGGGTATACGGTAGAGTCCGGTGCGAAGCTGAGGAGAGTGGGATGTCCGCCGCAGATGTCGTCGTTGTCGTGGCCACCGTGCTTGGGCTGGTCGGGCTCGGCTGGTTCTTCTTCGGGCCGCGGCGAGCGGGCACCGCTGCGCTTGCCGGTGGGGTGCAGCGGGTCGAGGTGACTGTACGTGGGGGCTACCGCCCGGACGTCATCCGGGTCCGCCAAGGGGTTCCGGTCGAGCTGGTGTTCGACCGGCAGGAGTCCGGCGAGTGCACATCTCGGGTGGTCTTCCCCGCGCTGCGGGAAAGTGCCGCGCTGCCTGCCTACCAGCGCACCACGGTGCGCCTGCAGCCGATGGAGCCTGGCGTGGTGAACTTCGCGTGCGGGATGAACATGGTGCACGGCAAGCTTCTGGTCGAACCGGCCGGCGCCAACGGCTCCAACGGCTCGCCGCCGGGTGCGGCAGCTGAGCACGGAGCCGCCGTGCCGGTAGCCACTGAGCCCGAGCCGGTCGCCCAGGTTGATGCGGAGCGCGGGATCGACCGCGCGGCCGAGCCGCCACCACCACCGCGGACTGCCGCTGAGGAGGAGGCCGCCGATGCGGCCGAGCGGCGGTCGGAGATCGCCGACCTGACCCGACGCGTGGTCGTGGGGGCGCTGCTGACCGCGCCGGTACTGATCGCAGTGATGCTGGAGTCGCTGCTCGGCGAGGACCGAGTGCCGGGCCTGCTGCTCGAACCGTGGTTCCAGCTCGCGCTGGTCACTCCGGTGATGTTCTATACCGGCTGGCCGATCCATCGCATCGGCTGGCTGAGCCTGCGCAACCGCACGGCGGAGATGAACACGCTCATCACGCTGGGCACCACCGCGGCCTACGGGTTCAGCCTGCTGGTGACGGTGGCTCCAGGTCTGCTGCCGGCGGATGTCCGCGAGGTCTACTTCGAAGCGGTCGGGGTGATTCTTACCCTGATCCTGCTCGGACGGTTGTTCGAGGCCACGGCGAAAGCTGGCACCGGCGAGGCGATCCGTGCGCTGCTCGGCCTGCAGGCCCGCACCGCGCGAGTCCGCCGCGACGGCGCCGAGCAGGAGATCCCGGTCGAGGAGGTGGTGGTCGGCGACGAGATCGTGGTCCGCCCCGGCGAGAAGATCCCCGTCGATGCGGTCGTGCTGTCCGGGACGTCCGCGGTCGACGAGTCGATGGTGACCGGCGAATCGATCCCGGTCACCAAGCGGGCCGGTGACCCGGTCATCGGCGCCACCGTCAACGGCACCGGTTCCTTGCGGGTTCGGGCGGCGAAGGTCGGCGCGGATACCGTGCTCGCCCAGATCGTCCGGCTGGTCCAGCAGGCGCAAGCATCCAGGGCGCCGATCCAGCGCCTCGCCGATGCCATCTCCGCCTACTTCGTGCCGGCCGTGATCGGTATCGCGCTGGTCACGTTCGCGGTCTGGTTCGTTGCCGGACCGCCACCGCCACTGACCCAGGCGCTGGTCTCGGCGGTCGCCGTCCTGATCATCGCCTGCCCGTGTGCGCTGGGCCTGGCAACCCCACTGTCGATCATGGTGGCGACCGGGAAGGGCGCGCAAGCGGGCATTCTCATCCGCTCGGCTGAGGCGCTGGAGACCGCGCACCGGCTGGACACGATCGTGCTGGACAAGACCGGCACGGTGACCGCCGGCAAGCCGGCGCTGACCGACGTCCGTCCGGTCGGTGGCTTCGACTCCGACGAGCTGCTTACGATCGTCGCGGCTGCCGAGACCGACAGCGAGCATCCGCTGGCCGCCGCGATCGTCGCGGGCGCCCGGGACCGCGATCTGGCGGTGCCCACCGCGAGCGACTTCAGCTCGGTGACCGGCAAGGGGGTCCGGGCCACCGTGTCCGGCCGCCAAGTGCTGGTAGGCACCAGCCGGCTGCTGGCGGAGGCGGGCGTCGAGACCACAGACCTCGACCGGCTGGCCGCCGGCCTGTCTGCACAGGGCAGGACCCCGGTCCTGGCCGCGGTCGATGCCCGGCCGGCCGGCGTCCTTGGGGTGGCCGACACGGTCAAGCCGGACTCGGCAGCGGCGATCGCCGCGCTGCAGCGGCTGGGCCTCGAGGTGGTCATGCTGACCGGCGACAACCGGCGGACGGCAGCCGCCATCGCCAGGCAGGTCGGGATCCGCCGGGTGCTTGCCGAGGTGCTGCCCGAGCACAAGGCGGACGAGATCCGCCGGCTCCAGGCCGAGGGCCGGCGGGTGGGGATGGTCGGCGACGGGATCAACGACGCGCCGGCGCTGGCCCAGGCCGACATCGGACTGGCCATCGGCACCGGCACCGACGTCGCCATCGAGGCGGCCGACATCACGCTGATGTCGGGCTCGCTGGCCGGCGTGGTGACCGCGATCGACCTGTCCCGGGCGACCATGCGCAACATCCGACAGAACCTGTTCTTCGCACTGATCTACAACACGGTCGGCGTCCCGATTGCGGCCGGTGTGCTCTATCCAGGGCTCGGTATCCGGCTCAGCCCGATGATTGCCGCCGGCGCGATGGCGTTGAGCTCGCTGTCGGTGGTGACCAATGCGAATCGGCTCCGGCACTGGCAGCCGGCCCAACTGCCAGACGCCGGGTCGATCACAACGGGCGAGCCGCTGGTCGAGGTCGGAGCGGAGCGCGAGCCGGCGGCCGCCGCCCTGGTCACGGATCCGGTCTGCGGGATGCAGGTCGACCCGGCCACCGCAGCCGCTCGCCGGGACACCGAGGCGGGCCCGGTCTACTTCTGCTCCACCGGTTGCGCCGAGACGTTCGACGCCGACCCGAGCCGGTACGCGCCGAGCGGCGCCTCTCGGCCCGCCTGATCCCAATCGGGTCGGACGGAGTGCTCAGTCGCTCAGCCTGGTCAGCAGCTCCGGCCGGTCGGCCAGTTGCCGTTGGACCATCGGGCCAAGCACCGGCTCGTAGACGTGGCGGTCCACCTCGGTCCAATCGATGCCGCCGAACGGTGGCTGCGGGTCGTACTCGATGGCGAGCTGGACGAGTCGGGCAGTGGCTTCGTCGGTCAGCCGGGCGACCAGTGCCAATGCCATGTCGATACCGGCGGATACGCCGGCCGACGTGATGAACTTGCCGTCCTCCACCCACCGCTCCGGCAGATAAGTGGCACCCAGGCGCTCGAGCAGGCTGTGGTACGCCCAGTGGGTTGTCGCATTGCGGCCCTCCAACAGGCCGGCCGCGGCCAAGACGAGGGCGCCGGTGCAGACGGATCCCACCACCGGCGCCGTTTCGGCGGTATGGCGTAGGTAGTCGCGAATCGTCTCGTTACCCATGGCCTTGATCGTCGGCGCATCCCCACCGGGCACGATTACGACCGCCGGATCGGTAACGTCGGCGAAGGTCGAATCGGCGGTCACGATAAGCGGGCCGTCGGTGGGCATAGGCTCGATCCGCTCGGCCACCACTACCGG
>DATAFN010000057.1:0-5957 GCA_036257435.1 Actinomycetes bacterium | reverse complement strand
CCGACTCGATCCCGTCTAAGGTGGCGACCAGCAGCCGGGCGCCGGCGTGCGAGAGCCGCTCCAGCAGGTCGCCGCTGGTATCGGTCGGCTGGATCGGTTCGGTGACCACCCCGTACACCGGTCCGGTGTCCAGCCCTTCCTCGATCTGGAACGTGCACGCACCGGTCACGTCGTCACCCGCGAGCACGGCCCGCTGCACCGGCGCCGCGCCGCGCCAGGCCGGCAGCAGCGAGAAGTGCAGGTTGACCCAGCCGTGCCGAGGAATCTCTAGCGCAGCGGGCGGCAGCAGTGCGCCGTAGGCGACGACCGGCGCGCAGTCCGGCTCGAGGACGCGCAGCCGGTCCAGCAAGGCCGGATCACGGGCGCTGCGCGGCTTGAGCACTTCGAGCCCGGCCGCCGCGGCGGCGGCGGCTACCGGGCTCGCCTCGACGTGCCGGCCCCGGCCGGCCGCGGCATCCGGGCGGCTGAGCACCGCTGCCACCTCGTGGCGGGACTGCAGCAGCGCAGCCAGCGACGGCACCGCAGTGCGTGGGGTACCGGCAAAGACGACCCGCATGGACGCTGGCCCGCAGCGTCCTAGAACGCGCGGCCGAAGGTCGGGTGCGGCGAGACCTTGACGGTGGGCGGCGTCTCCCCCACCCACTCGGCCTCCCTGATCGCCTTCATCGCAATCTTGCGGGTCTCCCGGTCCATCCGGTCGATGAAGAGGATCCCGTCCAGGTGGTCGATCTCGTGTTGCACGCAGCGGGACAGCATCTCGGTGCCTTCGACGGTCACCGGGTCGCCGTGCATGTTGAAGCCGCGGGCCCGGACCCGCCAGGCGCGCTTGGTCGGGAAGAAGAGCCCGGGGAATGACAGGCAGCCTTCCTCGCCGTCCTGCTCGTCCGTGGAGAGCTCGACGATCTGCGGGTTGATGAGGTGCCCAGGTTCCTCGTCGTCCACGTGGTAGGCGAACACCCGCAGCCCGACTCCGAGCTGGGGCGCGGCCAGTCCCAGGCCGTGCGCCTCCAGCATCGTGTCGGTCAGATCGGCGACCAGCTGGCGCAGCTCCTTGTCGAAGTCCGCGACCGGCTCGGCCGGAGTGCGCAACACCGGGTCACCAAACAGCCGGATCGGCTTAACCGTCACCTAACTCTCCTGTCCTGGCCGGCGGACCGCCGAACCGCGCCGGAAACCGTAGCCACGCCAGGTCTCCGCATGATCACTCGGAGGCTTCCGGATGCAAGTGTACGGACTGACCGCGCCGCCGAGGCATGACCGGTGTCAGCCGGTCGGTCCGAATCCCGCGGTCCGGTGGCCCGGTGGTCCGTTCAGTCCAGATCGTGCGGATCGATCTGGATCCGGACCGGGTCCGGCGCCTTGCGCGCGCTGCGTACCCCTGCCGCTGCCCGCAGCGCAATCGCCAGCGCGGGTCCCTGCGCGCGCGGCGCCCGGACCAGCGCCCTGGCCTGATCGGCCTCGTCCGCTGCGGCCGGTGGGGCTTGCTCGGCCGCCGCCGCCCGGACGGCCGGCACCGGCCCGAGCACGATCGCGCCGGCCGGTAGCTGGGCGATCGAGAGCAGCTCGGCGATGGCCGCGCTGGTGCCAGACAGGCCGGCCACTCGCATCGCCGGCGGGAATCCCAGTTCGGCGCGCTCGGCAAGCTCCCGCTCGGCGAATCCGATCGGATCCCAGCGCACCAGTGCCTGCACCGCCGGCGCGGCGGAGTCCGCCATGACCACCAGCCGGCCGCCGGAGCCGGCGTTCCTGACCAGCGCGGCCGCGTTGAGCCAGCGGCGCAGCGCCTCCTCGGCGGAGCGCAGGTCCGCGCGGCCCAGTAGCACCCAGCCGTCGAGCAGCAGCGCGGCCGCGTAGCCACCGGCTGCCACCGGTTCGGCACCCGGGGTCGCCACGACCAGCGCCGGCGTGTCGTCAACAGTGGCCAGCACGCCGCCGGCGCCGGAGGTCCGCACCGGCACCGAGGGGAACACCCGGCCCAACTCTTCGGCGGTGCGCGCCGACCCGGTGACCTGGGCCCGCAGCCGCCGGCCGCCGCACATCTCGCAACGCCACAGCCCGCCCGGCCGTCCGCACCAGCGGCAAGCCGGCACGGCGTGGCCGGTGGACAGCGCGAGCGGCCCGGCACACGTCGGGCACCGGGCCGGATGCCGGCACCGCGCGCACGCCAGGCCGGGCAGGTAGCCGCGCCGCGGCACTTGCACGAGTACCGGACCGCTGGTCAGCGCCTGGTGCGCTACCTGCCACGCCAGGGACGGCAGCCGAGCGCTGCGGGCCGCCTCGTCCGTGGCCAGCTCGGCATCCTGGCCGGCCAACTCGATTCGCGGGGCGCGGGCTCGCACGGTCGGGCGCTCCGCACGCAGCGGCCTGGCCCAGCCGCTGCCCAGCAGTGCCGCGCCTTCGGCCGTGGTGGCGAACCCACCGATGAGCGCACCGGCGCCGGACTCGTGCGCCCGGAGCGTGAGCACCTCGCGCGCGTGCGGGTACGGCGCGCGCGGTTCCACGTGCAGGTCGTCACCGTCGTCCCAGCACACCACCAAGCCCAGATCCGCCACCGGCGCGAACGCGGCCGCACGCGTTCCCACCACCAGCCGCACCCGGCGGCGAGAGACCGCTAGCCAGCGCCGATACCGCTCCGCCGGCCCTAGCTCCGCGGTCAACACCACATGCGCAGCTGGGCCGCCGAACTGAGCCACGAGCGCGTCGTCCAACAGCGCCGCGTCCTTAGCATCCGGCACGACGACGAGGCCCCCCCGTCCGCCGGCAAGCGTCTCCGCGCAGGCCTCAGCGATCGCGGCCGTCCAGTCCGCCCCCGGCACTGCCGCCCAGATAGCTCGAGGTGCGTGCCCGTCTGCCAGCGCCTGTAGAAACTCCACCCCACCGACGTAATCAATCCAAGCCCGGCTGAGGTAGTCAGTGTCTGCAGCTGGGCCGGGTGGCTGGGCGGGCGCAGGCTGGGTGCCTGCGCAGCCCGTTCGCCCGGCCCAGCCCCGCACCCCACCCACGCGGCCGCCAACCTCAGCTTCGACCCGGGCGTGCCGCGGCGGGATAGCGAGCCGCAGCACATCGGGGAGCACGCCGGCGTACCGGTCGGCAACGAGCCGGCACAGCCGCGCCAGCTCAGGGCCGAGTACCGGTTCCGGCGAGACCACCCGGGCCAGCGGGGTCAGCGCGCCCTCGTGCTCGGACTCCGCGACCCGATCGAGGATGAACCCGTTGACCTGCTGGCCGGCGAACCGCACCCGTACCCGGGCGCCAAGAACGGCGCTATCAGCCATTGCCTCCGGCACCAGGTAGTCGAACGGCCGATCGAGATGGGGCAGCGACACGTCGACCGCGATCCGGGCGACCGGCAGCTCGGCGGCCGGCCGTGGCGGCGGCTTCACCCGGGACTTGCGCACCTTGGCGCGCAGCAGCGCCAACTGCTCGCCGTCCTCCGCCGGCTGGTCCCGGTTTGCCACGGTGACCGGTGTACCAGACCGGGCGCGGTTAGAGTCCGGCCGCGCTCCGCAAAGCGTCGACTCGGTCGGTGCGCTCCCAGGTGAAGTCCGGCAGATCCCGGCCGAAGTGCCCGTACACCGCGGTCTGCGCGTAGATCGGGCGCAGCAGGTCCAGGTCCCGGATGATGGCGGCCGGACGCAGGTCGAAGACCTCGGTGACCGCGTCCTGGATCCGCTCGTCCGGCACGGCGCCGGTGCCGAACGTCTCCACGAACAGGCCGACCGGCTGCGCCTTGCCGATTGCGTATGCGACCTGCACCTCGCACCGGCTCGCAAGCCCAGCGGCAACCACGTTCTTGGCGACCCAGCGCATCGCGTAGGCGCCGGACCGGTCGACCTTGGACGGATCCTTGCCGGAGAACGCGCCGCCGCCGTGCCTGGCCATGCCGCCATAGCTGTCGATAATGATCTTCCGGCCGGTCAGCCCAGCGTCGCCCATCGGCCCACCGATCTCGAACCGGCCGGTCGGGTTGACGAGCAGCCGGTAGCCGTCGGTCTCGATGCCCAGACCGGGAAGCTCCGGCTCGACCACGTAGCGGCGGATGTCCGGTTCGAGCATTCCGGCCAGGTCGATGTCGCCGGCGTGCTGGCTGGAGACGACGACCGTGTCCAGCCGAACCGCCTGGTCCTTGGCGTACTCGATCGTGACCTGGGTCTTGCCGTCCGGGCGCAGGTAGGGCACTTCCCCGTCGCGGCGGACCCTGGCCAGCCGCTGGGCCAACCGGTGCGCCAGCATGATCGGCAGCGGCATCAGCTCGGGCGTGTCCTGGCATGCGTAGCCGAACATCAGGCCCTGATCGCCGGCGCCCTGCTGGTCAAGCTCGTCGCGCGCCTCGCCGCCGCGTGCCTCGTACGCCGACTCGACCCCGGCCGCGATATCCGCCGACTGGGAACCGATCGAAACCGACACTCCGCAGGACAGCCCGTCGAAGCCCTTCTTCGACGAGTCGTAGCCAATCTCGAGGATCTTCTCTCTGACCAGCGTCGGGATGTCGGCCCACGCCTCCGTGGTCACCTCGCCGGCGACATGCACGAGCCCGGTTGTGATCAGAGTTTCGACCGCGACCCGGCTGCGCGGATCCTCCTTGAGCAGAGCGTCGAGGATCGAGTCGCTGATCTGGTCAGCGATCTTGTCGGGGTGACCCTCGGTAACGGACTCCGAGGTGAACAGACGGCGAGACACGGCACTCCTGAGCAGCGCGGACGGCAACGGTGAGATCGCTCGGAGTCTATCCAGCGGCGGTTTCCGGACAACAGCAGCCAGGACCGACGGCCTGCCGGGGTTGGCTAGGACGAGCGAGTGCGCGCAGCGAGGACGAGATCCCAGACCTGATCGGCCAGCGCCTCCTTGGGCCCATAACCGACCACAGTCTGCCCGCCGGCGGCATCGAAGATGACCGCTTCATTGTCCGGGCTACCGAACGCCTTGTCCGGTCCGACCTCGTTGACCACCAGCAGGTCCACGCCGTACCGCTCGAGCTTGTCCCGGCCGGCGTCGATAGGACTGCGGTCGGCGTCCCCGGTCTCGGCCGCGAACCCGACGATGATCTGACCGGCCCTGGCCCGCTGCGCGGTCAGCTCGCGCAGCACGTGCGGGTTCTGTACCAGCGGCACGGTCGGCGCCCACGAGTCGTCGACCTTCTTGATCTTCTTACTGTGGTAGGTCTCGGGTCGGAAGTCGGCGATCGCGGCGGCCATCACGATCACGTCGGCGACCGCGGCCTCGGCCAGTACCGCATCCCGCAGCTGTGCGGTCGTGGTGACCGGGACGACCTTGACCCCGGCCGGATCGGCCAGGTCGGTGTTCGCGGCGACCAGCACCACCTCGGCGCCGCGGGCGACCGCGGTCCGCGCCAGCGCGTAGCCCTGCCGCCCGGAAGCACGGTTGCCAAGGAACCGGACCGGATCCAGCGGCTCTCTGGTGCCGCCGGCGGTGACCAGGATCCGCCGGCCGGCCAGGTCTGGCACCAGGCCGGCGCCCCCGCGGGCGAGCACCCGCCGGCACACCTCGAAGATTTCCTCGGGCTCAGGGAGCCGGCCCGGCCCGGTATCGGCTCCGGTGAGCCGGCCGACCGCGGGCTCGATCACCAGCGCTCCGCGGGATCGCAGCGTGCCGACGTTGGCCTGGGTAGCCGGGTGCTCCCACATCTCGGTGTGCATGGCCGGCGCGAACACGATCGGGCACCGGGCGGTGAGCAGCGTGTTGGTCAGCAGGTCGTCGGCAAACCCGTGCGCGGCCTTGGCCAGCAGGTCGGCGGTCGCCGGGGCCACCACGACCAGGTCGGCGGACTGGCCGATCCGGACGTGCGGCACCTCATGGACGTCCGCCCACACCTCGGTGGAGACGGGCTTGCCCGACAGCGCTGCCCACGTGGGGGCGCCCACGAACTGCAGGGCGGCCGCGGTGGGTACGACGGTGACGTCGTGGCCGGACTCGGTGAAACGCCGCAGCAGCTCCGC
>DATAFN010000014.1:0-5795 GCA_036257435.1 Actinomycetes bacterium | reverse complement strand
GACCGGGCGTGCGACTGCTCGCTTGCTCGCGGACTACCGCGCCGATCCGCAAAACTCGGTGCTGCGCTGGCCGGGATACGGACAGGCGCCGGCCAGCGTAATGCGGCTGTTCCTGGCCGACCTCACAGCCGGATACGGCTCGGTACACGGCTACGCCACCACCCAACTCGGCGTCGATCAAGAACTGATCACCGCGTTGCAGGCTCAGCTGCTCTGATCCTCCGGTTGCTCGGTTTCTACGGCCCATCGGCACGCCTGCTGATCGGTTCATCGATCGACCGATGAGCTTCCCGCGAGCCGAACGTCTTATGTCCGGAACACCGAAACCAACGATGGGAGCCCGGCGATGGGCAGGCTAGTGGCAGGCAAGATCGCGATCATCCAGGGCGGCGGTGGCGGCCAAGGGGCCCGGGTGGCCCGCACGTTCGCCCGCGAGGGCATCACCGGAACGATGACGAACGTGACCTCTGGTCTAGTCCTGCGGTAGACACCACATCTGGGAAAGGAACCGAATGTCATGGATTACAATCTCGAGCTCGTGCTCATCCCCGTCTCGGACGTGGACAAGGCCAAGGAGTTCTACACCGAGAAGCTCGGATTCAACCTCGACGTCGATCACCGGGCCGGCGACAACTTCCGGGTCGTCCAGCTGACCCCGCCCGGTTCGGCCTGCTCGATCGCGATCGGGGTGGGCATAACCTCGGCCACACCCGGCTCATACGTCGGCACCCACCTGGTGGTATCCGACATCGTGGCCGCGCACGCGGAGCTGACCGGACGCGGTATCGAGGTCAGCGATATCCGCCACATGGCGAGTGGTGAGTGGCAGCCGGGTCCCGACCCGAACCGCACGCCGTACGGCTCATTCGCGGACTTCAAGGACCCGGACGGCAACGCCTGGGTGCTGCAGGAGGTAAAGCGGGGCGACAGCGCGTCATGACCACGGACGAGTCTACGTTCGAGCAGCTCACCCAGCGGCACCGCCGCGAACTGCACGTCCACTGCTACCGGATGCTCGCGTCCTTCGACGAGGCCGAAGACGCCGTGCAGGAGACCTTCCTGCGGGCGTGGCGCAACCGCGAGCAGTTCGACGGCGACTCGTCCTCCCGGTCGGCCTACCAGACGTCCTACCCATCGTCCTACCGGGCCTGGCTCTACCGGATCGCCACCAACGTCTGCCTGGACCTGCTCCGGAGCAAGGCCCGGCATCCGGTCGACCTGCACTCGTTCGCCGAGGTGCCGTGGTTGCAGCCCTACCCGGACCGGCTGCTGGACGAGATCGCACCGGCCGAGAACCAGCCGGACGCCGCAGTCGTCGCGAAGGAGACCATCGAGCTGGCCTTCCTCGCGGCGCTGCAGGTGCTGCCATCGCGACAGCGCGCCGCCCTGGTCCTGCGCGACGTGCTGGGCCAGCCGGCGAACGAGACGGCCGCGCTCCTGGAGACCAGCGTCGCCGCCGCCAACAGCGCGCTGCAGCGAGCCCGGGCCACCATGCAGGCGCACCTGCCGTCGCACCGGCTGGACTGGACGGCCACCGAGCCGAGTCCCGCCGAACGCGAGTTGCTCGACCAGTTCATCGACGCGCACGAACGTTGTGACGCGAAGGCCGCGCTGGAGATTGCCGCCACCGATCTGCGCATCACGATGCCGCCCTACCAGTACCGCTACGACGGCCTAGAGGTCATCTCGGCTCTGCTCGAACGCGCCTTCGGCCCGGAGCGGGACGGCGACTGGCGGCTCGTCCCGACCATGGCCAACCGCATGCCGACCGCCGCGAGCTATCTGCGGCGGCCGGGCGACACGGAGTTTCGGGCGTTCAAGTTCGACGTGCTGCGGATCGAGGGCGACCAGATCGCGGAGATCACCACCTTCGGCACCACGCTGTTTCCGGCGTTCGGCCTACCGCCGGTGCTGGCTGTTGACACTTAGTAAGCAGTAGCGCGCCGCCGGCAGGCCGGCGCTGGCGCTCGGGCGGTGCGCTAGGCACCGATCCCGGCGACCTTGTCCAGGCGCTGGAGCAGGTCGTGTGCGGCTCGTTCGACCTCCTTGTGCCGCCATTCCGAAGCCCGATACACGCACGCGATCAGCCCGGTGCGGTGAATGCGCCGGAAGTCGCCGTACACGAATGCGTATCGCGCCTTCGTCTCGTCGGCCGCACCCTCGGTGAGCCCCAGGTGCCATTCGGCATACTCCGGCCAGGTGTGCGACTTGAGATACGCGTTCTCTGCCGCGGCCCTTGGCTGGACCTCCCCCCAGTCACTGTTCAGCACGTACTGCCTGGCGTCGATGAGCCGCTCGGCGCGGTCGACCGCCGCGGCGTTGACCGTGTACTTCGCCATGCTCGTCCCCTTCTTGTGCCACGCCTGCACGCAGCAGAGATGACTAAGCCCTGTTTCCCTTCCGAGCCCGTTCAACGCCCTTCTAGTTGCGCCGGACTTTCGGCAATCCGGCCACGTCGCGGCACGTCTGGGCACCTCGCGCCGCGTAGCGGCACGTCTCGGCCGGCCGGTAGCGTTCGTGCCGAGGCGAGGAGGCGGGGTATGGCGGAGCCGTTCCGGGTCCGGATCAGGGTGCGTGGCTATGAGCTGGACACCCAAGGTCATCTCAACCAGGCGGTGTACCTGCAGTACGGCGAACACGCTCGCTGGGAACTGCTGCGCGCGGCCGGGGTGACCCAGGACGGGCTGATCGCCAGTGGAGTCGGTCCGGTCGCGTTGGAGGCCACCGTCCGCTATTACCGCGAGCTGCGCAGCGGCGACGATGTCGACGTCTCCTGCGAGTTCCAGTGGGGCGACGGCAAGGTCTTTCACATCCATCAGGACTACCGGCGCCCAGACCAGACCCAGGTCGCGGAGCTGATCGGCGTCGCCGGCATGCTCGACCTGGCGAGGCGACGGCTGGTCAGCGATCCAATGGAACGGTTCCGGGCGCTGGCCACCAACCCCGACCTCCTCGGGCTCTAGGCACGACTTACGCTAGCGATGTGCGGCCGCGGCCAGGCCGACCAGCGCGATAGCCGGCTCTGTGGCGCCCGGACCAGTGAGGTCTACGTGATCCCATCCGCGGACGAGCTCGGCCCGATGGCGAGCGGGGCGTCGCGGAGCTGATCGGTCACTGACACAAGTTAGCGGGCTCCGAAACGGTCGGTGGCCTCCACTAGTATCGAACACATGTTCGAAGTAGTAGGTGGCAAGCTCCCGACACTCTTGCGGGGCCGCTGGCTGACCTCGTCTCCGGCTCCATGAGTGACGCCGCGCTGATCGACGCGATCGTCGCTGCCGAGCGGCTTGCTTCGTTCGCGACAGCTCGTCAAGCAGAGTTGATCGCCGAGTTGGCGACCCGCCGGATGGCGGGCGACCAAGGCGGCGGCGAATTCGTCGCCGACGAGATCGGTGCCGCGCTGCAGCTTTCCCGGGTCGCGGCCAACCGCCGGCTCGGGTTCGCGCTGGATCTGGCCCGCCTGCCGGCTACCGCACAGGCGTTGCGTCTTGGCGTCATCGATGTGTCGCGCACCCGCGCACTCGCCGACGCAACCGCCTGCCTTCCGGATGAGCTGGCGCACACCATCGAGGCCAGGCGCTCCCCCGAGCGCCGGAGCAGACGGCCGCTCAGCTGCGCAACAGCTTGCGCCGGGCGGTCTTGGCCGCCGATCCGACCGCCGCCGAGTTCAGGCACCAGCAGCAAGTCGCCACTCGCCGAGTCGAGTTGCATCCGCAGCCGGACGGGATGGCCGAGCTCTGGGCGCTCCTCCCAGCCGACCAGGCCGTCGCGGTCTACGCCGCCCTCGACCGTTATGCCCGCGGCGCCGGTGGGGATCGCCAGCTCGGTATCGACGCGCGCCGCGCCGATGCGCTGGTCACGCTGGTGACCAGCACCGCGTCGGTGCCCGGTGAAGCCGAAGCCGGCCGCACACGACCACCACGTGCGCTCGTCCAGGTCACGATTCCCGCAACCACCCTGCTCGGCATCTCCGAGGAGCCCGGCGAGCTGTCTGGATACGGTCCGATTCCGGCTGACCTGGCCCGCATGCTTGCGGCCGGCGGGGTGTGGCGGCGGTTGCTCACCGATCCACGTAGCGGCGCTCTCCTCGAGCTCGGCCGCACCACCTATGTGCCGCCGGCCGCGCTGGCCGAGCACGTTCGGGCCCGCGACGTCACATGCCGGTTTCCCGGCTGCCGCCGCCCCGCCGTCGGCTGCGATCTCGACCACACCCGGCGCTATCCGGATGGGCCGACCTGTCCGTGCAACCTGGCCGCGCTGTGCCGGCATCATCACCGGCTAAAGCACGAGGCCGGCTGGTCGGTCAGCCAGGACGAGCCCGGGGTTCTCACGTGGATCAGCCCGACCGGCCATGTGTATCGCACCCATCCCCCGCCACGCTGTCGTCCCGGGCAACCTCAGCCCGGGCAACCTCGACGCGAGCAACCCGCGCCCGAGCAACCCCCGCAGCCAGGAGTCGATCACGCAGCCACCGATCAACCGACCCGGGCGAACCACGAGACTGCCGCGTGACGGCCGACCACCACCGGCCGTCACGCGGAGAGGGGCTAGACCTAAGCGCGATGCCGACGCGGCATGGCGAGCGCCCCCAGTACCGTCATCATGATCGCGGCAGTCGTGGCGAATCCGGCCGGGTAGCCGATCTGGGTTGCGAGCATCCCGAATCCGGCCGCGCCCACGCCGAGACCGCCGTCGTACGCAGCGCTCCAGATCGCGCTGGCTGCGCCGTATCCGGACGCGTCCACCCGGTCGAACATGACCGCGAGGCTGGCGTTCTGGATGGCCCCGAAGCCACAGCCGAACAGCACCATCCCGACAATGACCGCAACCGCGCTGCCGATTCCTATCAGCGTGGCCATGCCCAGGGCCGCGACGAGTACCGCGGGCACGACCAGCTTCCCGGCGCCGTGCCGATCGCCGAACCGGCCCGCCCACCACCGGCTCGCAGTAGCCGCCACTGAATGGGCAAGCAACGCGATCGCGGCCAGACTGCCCGATCCATGCGGCACCGCGGCCGGCAGAAAGGTGCACACGGCGCCAGCGGCGACCGTGGTGGTGGAGAACACCAGGGCGGGACGGACCAGCGCGGGACTGCGGAATCCGGCCAGCACTCCCATCGCGGCGCCCGGCTCCGGCCGGCGACACCGGCCGGGCAGCCCGCCGACCACGCACAGTCCGGCGACGGCGACTAGCGCGCCGAGCAGGAATACCTGTCCATAACCGGCCCGATCGGCCAGCCACAGGCCCACCGGCATTCCCACGACGGCCGGCACACCGGTGACGATGCCCAGCACGCCGAGGCCCTCGCCGCGCCGCTCGGGCGGTATCACCTCCGCGGCCAATGCCCCGCAGGCGACAAAGATGATCGCGAGCCCGATCCCGCGGACGAGGCAGACCGCCACCACCACGCCCAAACCCGCCGATGCTGGCAGCGCCAGTACCGGGACGCCGAGGAACAGCACCCCGGCGCCCAGCATGATCCGGTAGCCGTACCTGGCCAGCAGCCGGGGCATGACCAGTTCGGCGGCGACCGTAGACAGCATCAGCGCGCCGGTCGCGAAACCGGCTCCGGTCCCGCCGGCTCCCGCCGCCATCGCGTACTGCGGTACGACCGGGAGGAGCAGATAGAAGCTCATCAGCGCGCCAAACTCGATTGCGAACAGCCGAGTCAAAGGTCCGGAGACAAGCCGGGGCTTGGCGATCACGACTGCCGGACTGGTCAACGTCATTGCGCTCATGTCTTGACCGTAGGGACGGGAGTGGATCGCGCTAAGCTCCAATTTCGTGTCGATTCT
>DATAFN010000360.1:0-1592 GCA_036257435.1 Actinomycetes bacterium | reverse complement strand
AGGCTGCGGGGCACGCAGACCCACGCGGACTAGTATCGCCGTGGCCGGAATGCCTCCGCCAGCCGGGTTGGGGAGTCGATGCGGGTGAGGCCGGGATATGTGGTGCGGGTCCGGCCCGCCGACGTCGGATCCAGGGTCTCGGTCCGCACGATCAGTGGGGAGCGGTACCGGGACGTGGTCGGCGAGCTGCTCAGCTGGGCCGACGGGATCTTGCGAATCCGGCGCCGGGACGGCTCGATCGTCGACGTCGCGGAGAACCTGGTCGTGGCCGGCAAGGTGGTGCCGCCGGGCCCGCCGCGCCGGGCCCGCGGTGCCCGGGCCGGGATCACGCAAGCGAGGCTGGAGAGCACCGGGACCGCGGCCACCGGGATCGGCGATCTGGCGCTCGAGGAGATCGCCGGCCGCGGCTGGCAGGGCTTCGAGTCCAGCTGGCTGGGCCGCTGGTTGCTGCGCGCCAGCGCCGGCTTCACCGGCCGGGCGAACTCGGTACTCCCGCTCGGTGATCCCGGACTGCCGCTGGCCGCGGCGCTCGGCCGGGCGAGTCGGTGGTACGCGGACCGGGGGCTGCCGGTGCGGTTCCAGGTGCCGCTGCCGGCGCGCGCGGACTTGGATGGCGCCCTGGCCGAGCTGGGCTGGACCACCAGCGACCGCAACCACGTGCTGACCGCGCCGGTATCGGCAGTGCTGGCCGCGGTGCCCGATCGTGACGACGCACCGCCCGTGGTGGTCGAGACGGCACCGAGTCCGCAGTGGCTGCGGCTGTACCGCTACCGCGGTGGCCCGCCACCCGCGGCCGCGCCGCGCCAGCTCGTCCAGGCGGACCGCCCGGTATTCCTGTCGATCCGGGACGGCGATGAGCCGCTCGCGATCGCCCGTGGCGCGCTCGCAGCGGGTTGGCTGGGAATCACCGCAGTCGAGGTCGCCGAATCGGCACGGCGGCGTGGATTGGGCAGTCATATCGTGCGCGAGCTGTGCGCATGGGCGGCCATGGCCGGGCCGGAGCCGGCGCACAGCGTGTACCTCCAGGTACAAACCGGAAATGCGGCAGCACTCGCGCTCTACGACCGGCTTGGCTTCACCCGGCACCACGACTACCAGTACCGGTTGGCTCCCGGCGTCATGGCTCGCTGATCCGGCGTCGTGCCGGCCGGTCCAGCCGGCCGGTTGAAGCCTGGCGGATAGCCCGCGATGCCGATCGCGAGATATATCGCGCACCAAGGATGTTGACCGCCTTGGCCGTGGCCGCTCCCCTCCTGGTGGCCATGAGCACAGCGGCCCGATCCTGATGCGCCTTTGCAGCGGTATTCGAAGCGGACCGGCGGGCCGGATTGCCCGCTCGTGAAACCGATCTGTCGGGCGGGCGACCGGCTTGGACGACCGCGCGGCCCTGTCGGTGCCGGGCAATAGGCTGATTGCATGCGGCTCTACGACTCGCGCACGCGCGCGGTAGAGACCATCAAGCCGCGCCGGACGGGCCTGCTGGCGATGTACTGCTGCGGCCCGACCGTGTACCGCGACGCGCACGTCGGAAACCTGCGCACGTTTCTGCTTGGCGACCTGGTTACTCGAGTCGCCGCCACCGAGGGCCTGTC
>DATAFN010000350.1:0-6968 GCA_036257435.1 Actinomycetes bacterium | reverse complement strand
CGGGCCTGGAACTCCAACGACCCGGCCGAGATCGGGGCACTGTTCACCGAGAACGCCCGGTACTACCAGCGGCCGTACTGGGAGCCGTGGACCGGCCGAGAGCAGATCATCGCGGAGTGGCTGGCGCACCAGGACGGGCCGGACGACTACACGTTCAGCTGGCATCCGATCCTGGTCAGCCCCGACGTCGGGGTCGTGCAGGGCGAGACGATCTACCGATCCCCGCCGCAGACCTACAGCAACATGTGGGTGATCCGGCTCGACGACTCCGGCCGGTGCAGCGAGTTCACCGAGTGGTGGATGGAGCACTCGCAGTCGGCGGACTAGCCGGGCGGCTTGGCGACTAGCCGGGCCGCGGGGCGATCTGCAGGTCCCGGGTGTCTGCGCCGGCGGCGAGGAACTCGAGCAATCGCTCGGCTTCGGCCGTCACCGCTGTGGTGTCGGCGGCACCCAGTGCGGCGAACGGCACCACCCGCAGCGTGGCCCGGCCGCGCTCGTTGGACAGCCGCCAGGTGCCGCGGACGAACCCGTCCACCAGGAACGTCGGCATCGGCGAGTCGTTCTTGGTCGCGAGCAGCGGTTTGTACTCCGGCGGTAGCACTCTGCTGCGTTCGACGTGCGAACGCAGCAGGTTGTCGTACTCCGGTAGGAAGCGCACCGGGGCCGGCTCGTCCTCGTCCGGGCGCGCCCCGTCCGGCACGTCGAGCAGCTCCCGGCCCTCGTCGTCGACGTAGGCACGCAGCCGCGGCCGCAACCGGTCGACAACCTCGCCGAGCTTGACCAGACCGGACCAGACCTGGGCGTCCTTCGCGGTAGCCGGGCCGAACGCGCGGAAGTAGCGCAACACCACCTCGTCGGGTTGCGGATCGTGTGCCAGCGATCGGTCCAGCCAGTGTTCCGCGGTGGTCAGCGTGGTCTGGCCGCTCTTGCCCCACAATCCGCGCGGCGGTACCTGGACGAGCGCGAGCCGGTTCCGGGCCGCGTAGGCCAGCGCCGCGCCGTCCCGGTCCGGCCAGCGCTCCCGCAGCAGCGTGCCGATCTCCTTCGGCGTTCGCGGGCGCTCGATCAGCAGCTTCGTCGTCTCTGCGACCAGCGTGTCGATGTTCAGGTCGTCGGATCCGGGCGCCAGATTGGTATTGGCGTAGAGCGTCCGGTCGTACAGCGGCTGCAGCAGCGGGCGCAGCAGCAGGCAGTCGCGGGCGCTGACGAGGTGGACGGTGCCGCGCATGAGTGCGACTCGCACCGCCTTGCGCTGCATGATCAGATCGACCAGCTGATCCGGCTGGAACCCGACGAGCCGGGTCCACAGCCCGATGTAGGGCGGGTTAGGAGCCTGTGACTGGAGGCCGATCAGATGCTCGATCGCATCGAGCACCGGCATCGCGGAGCGCCGGAGCAACAGTTGGCGCTCCAGCAGGGCACGGTTGAGCGCACGGATACCAAGCCGCTCAGCCATGCCGTGCCGTCTCCCGCTATGTGCGTCGATGCTCTGGGTCGCCAACTTACCCGCCGTACGCGGGAGTACCGGTGATGGTCTTGCCGGCCCCCGACTTCCACCGGCCTGGGCAGGCCGCTGCAGTCTCCCGGCTCCGAACCGGCCACGGGAGGGGACGGTTGATGTCGCCGCACCCCGGCGCGCCGTTATGCGGATTCGATGGTGAAATCTGTCGGGCTGGCCGGATTTGAACCGACGACCCCCTGACCCCCAGTCAGGTGCGCTACCAAACTGCGCTACAGCCCGATGCCGGGATCGGCTCCCGGCCGGCCCTCTGGAACGCGCTAATCGAAACGCTCCGGCGGGCGGCTACGAGCGTACCGCAGAGCCGGGACCAGTCGCGCGATCGGCAAGCAGCGCCCAGATCGTCGCCGGGTCTTCTACGTGCGCGTTGTGGCCGAGCCCGTCGAGCCGGACCGGGTCGGGCACGAGCGCGCGCAGGTGCTCCATCGTCACCATGTGATCGTGCTCGCCCGCGGCGAGTGTGACCGGGCAGCCGGCCGCCGCGATCAGCTCCGACATCGGCGGCGCGCCGACCGCGAACGTGCGGGGGTCGAGCGCGAGCTCCCAGCCCTGGTCGGTCTCGCGCACGCCGGGTGCCAGCCGCGGATCGTCCGGCGGGATGAGCCCGGCCAGCCCCGACACCCGCAGATGCCGGTCGATCGCCGCCGCCTGAGTCCCGAACACCCCCGGTGGCCGATCGGCGAGTGCGGCTGCTCGCTCGAGCTCCGCATCGGTCCAGGCCACCTTGATGCCGACGCCGATCACCTGGACGACCGGGAATGGGGCGGGCCGGGTCGCGGCCAGCTGCAAGGCCAGCACACCGCCGAGCGAGTGTCCGAGCACGGTCACCGGCTCGCCGGGCGCGACCTCGGTCACCGCGTCAGCGAGCGCGGCTGCCATACCCGCGAACGTGTACTCCCCTGATGCCGATCGATCAGAGCCGCCGTGACCCGGCAGGTCCGCCACGATCCAGCGGCCGGCCCAGCGCCGCTCTGCCATCGCTGCTACCCCGGTCCAGACCTCGGCGGTCGCGCCCAGGCCCGGCACCAGCAGCAGCACCGGCCCGGTGGATCCGCCGGCGCACACCCGCAGCCCGGCGATCAGCGCGGGTGGGCTCGGCCAGAGCTCCAACGATCGATCATTGGTCACAACCGGGGAACATACCGGGCCTGCGGGGCGTACCGGCAGCGTTTCGTGGCCAACGATCGATCGTTGGGCACCGGACCGTTGGCGACCGATCGTTGGCTGCGAAGGCAGCAGCGGTGCTCAACGCTTGCGACGTTCCCTGACCCGCACGCTGACCTCGATCGGCGTGCCGGGGAAGCCGAACTCCTCGCGCAGCCGGCGCTCGATGAACCGGCGGTACCCGGCTTCCAGGAACCCGGTTGCGAACACCACGAACCGTGGCGGCTGGGTGGACGCCTGGGTCGCGAACAGGATCCGCGGCTGCTTGCCGCCCCGGACCGGGTGCGGGTGCGCCGCTACCAGCTGGCCGAGGAAAGCGTTGAGCCGCGCGGTCGGTACCCGGGTCGCCCATCCGTGCAGCGCGGTCTCGAGCGCGGGTACCAGCCTGTCGACAGCGCGCCCGGTGCGGGCCGAGATGTTCACCCGCGGTGCCCAGCGCACATGCCCCAGATCGCGCTCGATCTCCCGCTCGAGGTACCGGCGCCGTTCCTCGTCGACCAGATCCCACTTGTTCCAGGCGACAACGAGCGCCCGGCCGGCCTCCACCACCATCGACATGATCCGCACGTCCTGCTCGGACAGCGGCTCGCTGGCATCGATGAGCACCACGGCGACCTCGGCCTTGTCCAGCGCGGACGCGGTCCGCAGCGACGCGTAGTACTCGTGCCCACTGGCCTCGTGTACCCGCCGCCGGATGCCGGCGGTGTCGACCAGCCGCCAGGTCCGCCCGCCCAGCTCGACCAGCTCGTCGACCGGGTCGATCGTCGTGCCGGCCACCTCATCGACCATCACCCGCTCGGTGCCGGCCAGCCGGTTGAGCAGCGAGGACTTGCCCACGTTGGGCTTTCCGAGCAATGCCACCCGGCGTGGCCCGGTGGCCGCAGCCGGCTGCTCGGGCGGAGCCTCCGGCAGCGCGTCGAGCACCGCGTCGAGCAGGTCTCCGCTCCCCCGGCCGTGCAGCGCCGACACCGGGTACGGCTGGCCGAGTCCGAGCGACCACAGTGCGGTGGCGTCCGCCTCGCTTCGCTCGCTGTCGACCTTGTTCGCGGCCAGGATCACCGGCTTTCCGGCGCGCCGCAGTACCCGGACTACCGCCTCGTCGGTGTCGGTGGCTCCGACGGTGGCGTCCACCACGAATAGCACCGCGTCCGCGGCTTCGACCGCAAGCTCGGCCTGCGCGGTGATCCGGCCCGCCATGCCCTGCGCGTCCTGCTGCCAGCCCCCGGTGTCGACCACGGTGAACCGCCGGCCGTTCCAGGTTGCGTCGTAGGCCACCCGGTCCCTGGTTATCCCGGGCCGGTCCTCGACGACCGCCTGCCGCCGTCCCAGGATGCGGTTGACCAGCGTCGACTTACCAACGTTCGGGCGGCCGACGACCGCGAGCACCGGCTGCGGACCGGTCGCCGACTCGTCCTCGTAGAGATCCTCGCCGGCGAACGCCTCGGCGTGCTCGAACTGCCCGTCAGCCGACACCGGCGCGTTCCTTGACCAGTCGGAGTACCGCTTCGACGACCTCATTCAGGGTCAGCGCGGTCGTGTCCACCTCGATCGCGTCCGCGGCCTTGATCAGCGGTGACGCGGCCCGGGAGGAGTCGATCGCATCCCGGCGCGCGAGCTCGGACTCGGTGGTCGCGATCGTAACCGCCGGGTCGTGTGCGAGCTCGCCGGTGCGGCGACGCACTCGCGCGCCCTGATCCGCGGTCAGGAATACCTTCACCGATGCGTCCGGTGCCACCACGGTGCCGATGTCGCGGCCCTCGACGACGATCCCACCGGTCCCGATCAGCTTCCGCTGGATCGCGACCAGCCGGACGCGTACCGCCGGCACCGCGGCAACCGGGCTCACCGCCACCGACACCGCGCGGGTCCGGATCGACCCGGCTACGTCGACGCCGTCCACCTGGATGGTCGGACCGGCCGGATCGGTCCCGGCGGTGATCAATGGCCGGCTGGCCGTCCCGGTCACCGCCTTCGGGTCGTGCACGTCCACGCCGTGTTCGAGCATCCACCAGGCCATCGCCCGGTACATCGCTCCGGTATCCAGGTAGCGCAGGCCGAGCCGGCTCGCCACCGCCCTGGACACGGTCGACTTGCCGGCTCCGGATGGACCGTCCACGGCGACGACCAGCGAGGCCACATCGGTGGCCGGCGGCGCTGCGGTGGTCACCGAGCGAGCCTATCGGTCAGCGCTGCACGATCCAGCCGCGCTCGCGCAGCACGCCGGCCAGGTCGTCGGCCACCTCCGGGCGGACGTCGAGCTCGACCAGACCGACCGGCTGGCCCGGCGAGTGCTCCATCCGGACGTCCTCGATGTTGATCCCGGCCGCGCCGGCCGCCGCGAACAGGGCCGCCAGCTGCCCGGGCCGGTCGTCCAGCACCACCGGGACGGCCTGGTACCGGGCCGGCGGGGTGCCGTGCTTGCCAGGGATTCGCTCGACCCCGCGGTTGCCGCGGGCCAGTGCGTCCACGGTTGCCGGAAGCGCGCCGGCCGGGCTGGGCTGATCGCGAAGCTCCGCAGCTACGGTGGCCAGGTCGATACCGACCGCGTCCAGGATCGCGGCGACCGCGGCCGCGTTGGTGGCCAGGATCTCGCGCCAGAGCGCCGGGTCGCCGGCCGCCACCCGGGTCACGTCGCGTACCCCGGGACCGGCAAGTCCGAGCGCCGCCGGTTCCGCGTCGGCGAGCCGGGCCGCCACCAGCGCCGCGACAACATGCGGCGCGTGCGACACCACCGCCATCGCGTGATCGTGTTCGGCCGGAGTCATGACGTACGGGGTCGCCCCGACGAGTTCGGCTACTGCTCTCGCGCGGTCCAGCACGTCCGGCGCGGTTCGGGCCGCCGGGGTAAGCACCCACGGCCGGCCCTCGAAGAGGTCACCGCGGGCCGAGCCCGGACCGGATCGCTCCCGGCCGGCCATCGGGTGGCCGCCCACGAAGGCGGCCGGATCGACTGCCAGCCGCTCGACCTCGCGCTGGATGTACGCCTTCGTGCTCGCCAGGTCGGTATATCCGGCGGCCAGGTCCTGTCCTTGCAGGTCGGCGAGCACGGAAGCCACCACCGTGGGCGGCACCGCGATGACGGCCAGCGTGACCGGGCCGGACGGCAGCCGGTCCAGCCCGGCGCCGAGCTCGGCCGCGGATCTGGCCACTGTCGGATCCTGGTCGGACAGGTAGGTCTCGACCCCACGAGCCCGCAGCGCTAGACCGAGTGAGGTGCCCATCAGGCCGGTTCCGACGATCAGGACGCTGGCGACCGGTGGTTCGCCGGCCACCGCGGTCATTGCGCGATGTCCTTCCGCAGCGCTTCGGCACCGCGCAGGTACACGTGTTGCACGCTGGAGCGAGGCTGGTCGAGCTCGGCGTGCACCAGCACCCGAATGACCCGGCTCATCGCGCCCGGCACATCGATCTCCTGGGCGCACAGCAGCGGGACATCCTTGAAGCCGAGGCTGCGGGCGCCGAGCGCCGGGAACTCGCTGCGCAGGTCGGGCGTGGCCGTGAAGATCACGCTGATCAGATCGTCGGTGCCGATCTGGTTGCGTTCCATGATCTCGGTGAGCAGCTCGGCGACCGCGTCGAGCAGGTGCTCGCGCTCGTCCCGCTCGAGCCTGATCGCGCCTCGAATCGCCCGTACCGCCACCCGGCTCACCCTACCTCCAGCCTGGGCAGTCCCCCACTTGTTGATCACTGGCCGGTCCCGCACTCTTGGATCATTACCGGCGCTGCGGCGTTACAAATGAGACAAATTGCTTGATCATTGCTCGCTGCGCCGGTAATGATCGAGAAGAGGTTGCGGGTTTCACAGGCCGGCGGCCGCGAACAGCTCGCCGAGTGCGATCGGTCCGATCTTGGTCCGGACCAGGCGTCGTACCGGATGCCCCGCCGCCTCCAGCATCCGGCGCACGATCCGGTTCCGGCCTTCGTGCAGCACGAGTTCGACCATCAGCCGGTTGCCGGATCCGCCGATCACCCGGAACGAGTCCACCCGTGCGATCCCGTCGTCCAGCTCTACGCCGGTCCGCAGCCGCTTGCCCAGATCCTTCGGTAGCGGCCCGGCGAGTTCGGCGAGGTACGTCTTGGGCACCTCGTACCGGGGATGGGCAAGGCGGTTGGCCAGCTCGCCGTCATTCGTGAGCAGGATCAAGCCTTCGGTGTCCGTGTCCAGCCGGCCAACGTGGAACAGCCGCTCGGCCTTGCCTTGGACGTACTCAGCCAGCGACGGCCGCCCCGTTGGATCGGACATCGTGGACACGACGCCGCGAGGCTTGTTCAGCGCGAGGTAGAT
>DATAFN010000275.1:0-3532 GCA_036257435.1 Actinomycetes bacterium | reverse complement strand
GACCGGGTAGTGGTGGCGCGCTCGGACGGCGTCGTCGCGCGGTTCCGGGTGGAGTCGGTTCGGGCATTCCCGCGCGCCGACTTCCCGACCGCCGAGGTGTACGGCGCGACCCCCGAACCGGTGCTTCGGTTGATCACGTGCGGTGGTGTCTACGACCGCGGCAACGGATACCGGGACAACGTCGTCGTGTTCGCGGTGCCCGAATAGTGGAGTCGAGCGTGCGCGACCACTGCCGGTCCGGTTGCTTCGGCGAACGTGTTGCGTGGTGCCCGCGACTGTGGAGTAATTCGAGATCGAGGCAGCTAGCTCTACCTGCGAACCTGGCACGGTGGTGATCGACGTGGCGCGCGCCCGCGAATCGAACCCGGCAACGGAGACGCAACCGCGCGTTTCCAACTGGGAGAAGCCGGCTCGCCCGCAGTCGCCGACGCCGGATCCGACCCGGTCGGAGCGCAGCTACCAGAACCCGTCGTGGCCCACGGTGGTATGGACCACGGTCCGGGTGCTGGCCCGGCGTTGGCCGTTCCGGCTGGCGATCTTTGTGATCGCCGGCCTGGTGGTGGCTGGGCTAGTCCTCGGCTACCGGGCGCTGTTCCTGACCAGTACCCGTGCCGGGGAACCGCCGGGCGGACCGAGCGTGGCCGCCGGTGGCCCGGTGTCGGCTGCAGCGGCCGCCCGCACCGAGGTAGCCACCTGGGCGTCCGAGAACATCGCCGACACGGCCGTGCTGGCCTGCGATACCGCCACCTGCGCCGAGCTACAGGCACACGGCTATCCGGCGACCGCACTGGTCCCGCTGACCGCCGACTCAGGAGACGTCCGGCGTGCCGACCTCGTGGTGGTGACCGCAGCGGTCAGGGCGCTGATCGGGCGCAACCTGGCGGCACTGACCGCGGCTCAGCCGATCGCGGTGTTCGCTTCCGGCGAGGCGGCGATCGCGCTGCGGGCGGTGGCCCCGGCCGGGCCGAAAGCGTACGAGCGGCGAGCCAGCGTTGATCGCCGGCAGCGCGCTGCGGCCGGCACCCAGCTCGGCCGCACGCCCCGCCTCGAGCTCACCCCGACCGCCGGCGAGCAGTTGCGCGGTGGCCGAGTCGACGCACGGATCCTGACCGTCCTCCCGGCGCTGCTGGCCGATCACACGTTGACCGTCGAGTCGTTCCTGGTAAGCGCTGCCGAGCCGCGAGGAGCGCCGCTGCGAGTCATGGATATCGCGCGGGTCGACGGTGCGGACGTCGCGGTCGACCAGGCCGGCACGGTCGACATCATCCGGTTCCTCAACGCCCAGTGGCCGCCGTTCCTGCCAGCCGGCGCCGAGGTGGTCGATGGTCCGGACGGGCCGGTGCTGCGGATCAGCTACCCGGCGCCAAGCCCGCTCGGCCTGCTGGGCAACGGCCGGTAGCAGCGGGCCGACGACGGCTCGGGCGCCGGCCGCACTCAAAACTCGGTCGCCGGTGCCTGGCGGTTGCTGCCTATCCTGGCCGCGACATGGACAGCCCGCCCGAACGGCCTGCGCTTGCCGAGCTGCGGACCCAGCTCGACGAGCTGGCGTCGAAGGATCAGCGCCGGTTACGCCGCCGCCTCGACGGAGCGGTTCGGATCCGGTCCGCGAAGGCACGGCGCTCGGCAGTGGACCGGATTATCGCCGACATCGCTGCGGCGAGGCAGCGGATCGAGGGTCGGCGGGCTCGGATCCCGCGGATCCGCTATCCCGCCGAGTTGCCGGTCAGCCAGCGCAAGGACGACCTGCTCGAAGTGATCCGGGCGAACCAGGTCGTGATCGTGGCGGGTGAGACCGGATCGGGCAAGACCACCCAGCTACCGAAGATCTGCCTGGAGGCCGGCCGCGGCGTCCGCGGCATGATCGGCCACACTCAGCCGCGCCGGCTGGCCGCCCGGGCGGTGGCCGATCGGATTGCCGAGGAGCTCGGCAGCACACTCGGGGACCTGGTCGGCTACCAGGTCAGGTTCACCGCCCAGGTTGGCGACCAGTCACTGGTCAAGGTCATGACCGATGGCATCCTGCTGGCCGAGCTGGCCCGGGACCGGACGCTGTCCAGGTACGACACGCTGATCATCGACGAGGCGCATGAACGCAGCCTCAACGTCGACTTCATCCTCGGCTACCTCAAGCAGCTGCTGCCCCGACGCCCCGACCTCAAAGTGATCATCACCTCGGCCACGATCGATCCGGAGCGGTTCGCCCGGCACTTCGACGGTGCACCGGTGGTCGAGGTGTCCGGACGCACCTACCCGGTCGAGGTCAGGTACCGGCCGATCGAGCTACCGGAGAAGGGCGCTGAGCCGCCGGATCAGCCGCAGGCGATCCTCGACGCGATCGACGAGCTGTGTGCCGAGGACCAGGGCGCGGAGCAACCCGGCGACATCCTGGTGTTCCTGTCCGGCGAGCGGGAGATCAGGGACACCGTGGAGGTGCTGCGCCGGCACGCCCGCTCGGCCACCGAAGTTGTCCCGCTCTATGCCCGGCTTTCCCTGGCCGAGCAACACCGCGTCTTCGCGCCGCACGACGGCCGCCGGATCGTGCTGGCCACCAACGTGGCCGAGACGTCGCTTACCGTGCCCGGGATCCGGTACGTGGTCGATCCGGGAACCGCACGGATCTCCCGCTACAGCAACCGGCTCAAGGTCCAGCGGTTGCCGATCGAGCCGATCTCGCAGGCGTCGGCCAACCAGCGCGCCGGGCGCTGCGGTCGGGTCGCGGACGGAATCTGTATCCGGCTGTACGCGGCGGAGGACTACGCCGAGCGCCCAGCCTTCACCGATCCGGAGATCCTGCGGACCAACCTGGCCTCGGTCATCCTGCAGATGGCCGCACTCGAACTCGGCGAGGTCGCGCAGTTTCCGTTCGTCGACCCGCCCGACCGCCGGCACATCAAGGACGGCGTTGACCTGCTGCGAGAGCTGGGGGCGCTGGATCCGGCCGGCCGGCTGACCGCACTCGGCCGGCAGCTCGCACAGCTGCCGATCGACCCGAGGCTGGGCCGGATGGTGCTGGCCGCCCGGGACGAAGGCTGCGTGGCAGAGGTACTGGTCATCGCGTCGGCGCTGTCGATCCAAGACCCGCGGGAGCGCCCGGCCGACGCGCAGGAGGCGGCAGACACGATGCACGGCCGGTTCGCCGAGCCGGACTCGGACTTTCTGTCCTACCTGAATCTGTGGCGCTACCTGCGGGACCGGCAGCGGGAGCTGTCCGGCAGCCAGTTCCGCAAGCTGTGCCGGTCCGAGTTCCTCAACTACCTGCGGGTGCGCGAGTGGCAGGACCTGGAAGCGCAGCTCCGCCAGGCCGCTGCCGGGCTTGGCATCGGCCGTGGTTCCAGTCCGGCCGAACCGGAGCGGATTCACACCGCGCTGCTGGCCGGGCTTCTCTCGCACGTGGGGCTGTACGACAGCGAGAAGCGGGAGTACCTCGGGGCCCGCGGCGCCCGGTTCGCGATCAGTCCCGGTTCGGTGCTGTTCCGGAAGTCCCCGCACTGGGTGATGGCGGCCGAGCTGGTCGAGACCACCCGACTGTGGG
>DATAFN010000230.1:0-2307 GCA_036257435.1 Actinomycetes bacterium | reverse complement strand
GTCCGCAAGGCGTCGGCGACCAGGTCAAGGTAGGCCGGCCCCGGGGTCAAACGGTGCAGAGCGCGCAGCACTGCACGTTTCTCGTCGGCGTCGCCGAACCGGTAGAGGTCTCGTATCTCGGCCACGAGGCGATCCGTGTCCTGCGCCAGCGCGTCGGCCAAGGTCACCAGTAGCGCGCCCCTGACGGCGTCGTCCAGAGTCGGCCCAAGCAGACCCTGCGGATCCGCTGGGTCAAGCGGTCCCCTGCCGACGAGTCGGGCCGCGGCAGGCATCAGGACTCGGATCTGGATCGGGTCGGCAGCCAGTTGCGCACACAGCGTCTCGAGGCGTTCCCGCGCGGCCGGCTCCAGAGCCGCACTGGCGCGGGGGTCGACAGTATCGAGCGTGGTCATCTGGCAGCCTCCGCTGCCTGGTGCAGGGCCGAACGCAGCGCCGCCAGCGATCGTTCGGCCACCACGGGCGCCGCATGCCCGTGCCTGGGGAGCTCCACCGACACGAGTCCTTCGTAACCGATGTCCAGCAGCGCACCCAGCGCGGCCGGCAGGTCGAGTTCGCCGGCGCCGAACTCGAGGTGCTCGTGGATGCCGCGGCGCATGTCGTCGATCTGGACGTTGCCCAACAGCTCACCCGCGCGTCGGACGACCTGGTCGGTGGACTCGGCCTCCACGGCCACGCAATGGCCGAGGTCGAGGGTGATTTTCAGGGAGCGTGAGCCGAGCCGGCGGCGCAACTCGAGCGCGGCGTCGAGGGTGTCGACGAACATGCCTGGCTCCGGCTCGAACGCGCAGGTCACGCCCAGCGGCTCGGCAGCTGCCAGCACCTGCGCCACTCCGGCGGTGAGCCGCTGCCAACCCGTGTCGGTGTCGGTGCCGGCTGGCAGCGTGCCCGACCAGAACGACACCGCCTCAGCACCCAGGTCTGCAGCCACCTGAACTGCCCGACGCAGCAGCTCGACCCGCGGCGAACGGTCACCGGCCGACACCAACGTTGGTTCATGCTTGCGCCAGGGGTCGAGTACGTAACGCGCGCCGGTCTCGATGACGAGCGCGAGACCGAACTCGTCCAACTGGCGGCCGACCTTCGCGGTTCGGGCGGCCAGGCGGGCGTCGAACGGATCGAGGTGGGGATGGTCGAGGGTGAGGGCGACTCCGTCGTAGCCGAGCCCGGCGATCACCGTGAGAGCGTCCTCCAGCCGGTGGCTCCCGAAGCCGTTCGTGCCGTAACCGAACCGAAGCGTCATGTTGGCGACACCACCTTGGCCGCCGCCTTCGCCACCGGCCCCATGGTCACCAGTACACCGGCTGTGGCCACCGCGCCGGACCGAGCCGTCAACGCCGCCTGCAACGGGATCAAACCTCGCACGCCAGCGCCCGTGGCCTGTCGAACCGTCGGTCCGTCGGGACGCTCGGCAGCTGCGGCCTGCGCCCGGCCGACCGTGACGGCGTAGGTCGCCGCAAACACTGCGGCCGCGATATCGGATCGCGTCCCGCCGCCAGCCGGATGCTGCCGGCCGGTCAGGAACAGTCGGGGCAGGCCGGCCAGAGCCGCTACGGACACCGTGGTACCCAAGGCGGCCACCGCAATACCGCGGCGCGAGCCGTGCACTTCGCCCCGGCTCAGTGCCGTCACACCAGCGGTGTGCGCTGCCACCGCTGCCATGGGCACGGCCGCCCGGTGGGCTTGCCCAGCACCGCCGAGCAACACGTCAAGGCCGCGGGCGGTGGCCATCGCAACCGGACCGAGTGCGGTGCGCTTGATTACCAGGTCGTAGGCCCAGACCGTCGCTGCCAGCGGCACGGCCACCCGCAGTGCCCGCCGGCCACCCGCGGCAGCGGCCGCGCCCACACCGGCCGCCGTCAGACCGGCGGCCAGCGCCAGTGCTTGTCGCGGCAGCACCCGGCCGCTGGGGATCGGCCGCTCCGGGCGCTCGACGGCATCCAGGTCGCGGTCGGCATAGTCGTTGAGGGCCATGCCCGCCCAGTACAGGCAAGCCGACGCGATCGGCAGCGCCCACGTCCGGCGGCCGAAGGGCCAGCCGGCCGCCGCCGCTCCTGCCAGCGTGTCGCCCGGAACCGTCAGCACAGCCGGCAGGCGCACCAGCTCGGCGAGATCACCCAGCCTCATCCGAGCCTCATCCGACCTCCCCGATCCGGGCGCACCAGCGGGTCAGCGCATCCCACTGTGCAGACAGGCGGTGCTCCGCGCTGCCGGCCGGGTCCTTGAAGAAGAACCCGAGAGCGGCCAGTGGCCCCGCCTCCCCGACCTCGTGGGCTCGGGCCACCAGCCGAACCAAGTCGAGTACCAGCG
>DATAFN010000128.1:0-2745 GCA_036257435.1 Actinomycetes bacterium | reverse complement strand
GGTTCGCCGGCGTAGGGCGGATGATCAGGTTCTGGGGTGTGGCCGGTGTCCGGCGGGTTGTCGGTGTCCGGCGGGTGGTCTGGTTCGGTCGGGTCGGGTGGGGGGTGATGATGGGCCCGATGGCCCGGGGTTCGATCGTGTAGGTGTGGCCGGTGGGGGAGGTCCAGCGGAAGGTTCCCGGTTGCGGTTGTTCGAGTGCCCAGCCGCCGTGGGTCTTCGCCTGGTGGTGTGGCCCGCAGGGTGGGGCGAGGTTGCCAGCGCTGGTGGGCCCGATCGGGGCGGGGATGGTGTGGTCGAGCTGGCTGCGCCGGGCCGGCTGCGCGCAGCCGGGGAAGATGCAGGTTCGGTCCCGGGCGATGACATGCTCGGCAAGCTCGCGTGGCGGTCGGTAGCGGGTGCGGCCGTAGTCGAGCAGCGCTCCGCTGGCTGGATCGGTGAGCAGGCGGCGCCACACCCCGTCGGCGGCGATCCGCCGGGCGACCGGTGCCGGGATCGGTCCGTAGCCGGCCAGCTCACCCGGTTGTTCGTCCAGGCCGATCAGCGTCGACCACGGGACGGTGACCTGGATGCTGGCGCGGTGTCCGTGCGCGACCGCGAGACGCTGCCCCTCGGGCACGCCGGCCAGCCGACCAGCTGCCAGTGACGCCTGGGCCAGTTGGACGAGTGCGTCGGCGCGGCGCTGATCCACGGTGCGCGGATCGTTGGGATGATCCGCTTTCACGCCGGCCGCGGCCGCGTCCAGAACCGCCCGCAGGCTGGCCATCCCGTCCGCCGGCAGCAGCGCAACCATCGAGGCCATCCCGGCCGGCTGGGGCCAGAAGTCGATCCGCCGGCCCGCGGCGGCGAGCTCGTGCTGTTCGGCCGCGCCGCGCGGATCAACTTGCAGGACCGCGCGCTCCACCGCGGCCCGATGCTGGCTGAGCGTGCGCTGCCCGGCCGTGGGCAACGTCTGCGCCTCCACCTGCCGGGCCTGCTCGGAGGTCAAGCCAAGGGTCGCATCGGCCAATACCGCGGCCCGGCGGTAGTCGATGTCACCGGATCGCAGCGCCCCCAGCGTCGAAGGCAGCGTCGCCATCAGGGTCTGCGCCACCACTACCCGGTGCTCGCCGGTCGACGGTGACAGGCGAAGCCGCGCCGAGATCTCCATCCCCGCCAGCCGCCGCGCCTGCACCCGCCGGGCGGCGAACACTGCCCGCCCCGCCAGCTCGGCGACCGCGGCCGCCTGGGTGGCCGCCACCCATGACGACACCCGCTCACAGGCTGCGATCAGCTCCACCAGATAGAAGTCGGGCACCCGGCTGGGATCCACCGACTCCACCAAACGAGCCAGCTCGGAACCTGCCGGCATCTGGGCCGCCAGCTCGGCACAGTCTGGCGGCACCGGCCCACCGCCACCCGGCACACCGCCGACCTCACCAACTCGCATCGCCAACGCCCCCGTACGCGTCTGATAGAACATCTGTTCGAAGAAGACGCTAGCCCACACCACCGACAATTTCGCCCGGGCCACGCTTGGATCGTGGGACGCCGGCTCGTGCGATTGAGGCGTGGCCGGCCCCGGAGGTGGGGAGTAGCCGCGGCGGGGCGGTCGGGTAGTTGGTGGAAGCGTGGGGCCGAAGGAGTGGCGGCATGGAGCCAGCCTGGCTAGAGATGACAGCTGCCGATGCCTCGGAGTTTCTCGATCTGATGGCGGCGCATGGGGTGCGGATCTGGATCGATGGCGGCTGGGCCGTGGATGCCTGCCTCGGCGCGCAGACCAGGCAGCATGAGGATCTCGACATCGTGATCGAGGAGCGCGATCTGTCCACTGTGGTCGCCGTGCTGCACGGGCGCGGATACCGACCGGTGCCGCGCGGCGACACCCGCCCCTGGAACTTCGTGCTCGGTGACGACGCCGGGCACCAGATCGATTTCCATGTGATCGTGCGCGACGCGCTCGGGAACGGCCGGTACGGGCCGCCGGAAGACGGACAGTCGTACCCGGCCGCAGCGCTGGCCGGCACGGGCCGGATCGACGGCCGGCCGGTGGACTGCACCACACCCGACTGGCTGGTGCAGTCACATACCGGGTACCAGGTCGACGAGACCGACTGGGCCGATGTGTCCGCGCTCTGCGCACGGTTCGGCATCCCGGTGCCGGGCGACTACCGCCAGTTCCAGTAGCCCGAAGCGCCGTTGGCTCATGATCGAAACGGAACACCGGGCGCTGACGTTTCGGAGCAGCCAATCCGGAGAGTCAGCAAGAATGCTCTACGCGGCCCTACTCCTGCCGATGGTTCTGATGGCGAGCCTGTTCGGGATGGCCCGGTTAGAGAGCTGGATCGGCCGCGAGCCCGGACTCCGGGCGCAGCCGGCGCCAGCGCCGCCGCAGCCGGGCACCGCGCCGGATGTCCGCCGAACCTGGTGATCTGATTTCCGCGGATCCACGATCGGGACATCCGCGAACTGAAAGCCTGACCAGCCGCCGCTCGGGAGGAACTGACTGATGAGCCAGGACAGCTTGCGGATCGCGATGGTTGCGCCGCCCTGGTACCCGGTACCGCCGGATGGCTACGGCGGGATCGAGTCTCTCGTCGCGGATCTGATCACCGGGCTCGACGGTCAAGGGCATGACGTGGTGCTGATCGGTGCCGGCCCGCGTGGCGATATACCCGGTCGCTACCTGGCTACGTTCGACGAGGCGCCGACCGAGCGCATCGGCGAGGGTATGCCGGAGATGCTCCATGCGGTCCGGGCGGCCCGGCT
>DATAFN010000121.1:0-20524 GCA_036257435.1 Actinomycetes bacterium | reverse complement strand
CGACCGCGCGCCGGCTGGGCATCGAACCGGAGCAACTGCGCAAACTGGCCGCGGAGTCCCGGCCGCTGCGCCGCATCGGCCGGCCGGAGGACCTCGCGAACGTCATCGCCTTCCTGGTCAGCGAGGACGCGTCGTTCATATCCGGGCAGACCATCTACGTGGATGGCGGGCCCCGATGACGGCCACACCGTGAGGGCCTGGCAGGCGGCCGCCCATGGCGAGCCCCGCGATGTACTGACGCTGGCGGACGTGCCCGAGCCGCAGCCCGGCGCCGGCCAGCTGCTGGTCCGGGTGCGGGCGACCGCGCTGAACTTCCCCGATGTCCTGCTGTGCCGGGGGACATACCAGGTCAGGCCGCCGTTGCCGTTCACGCCCGGCGTGGAGCTTTGCGGCGAGGTAGTCGGGGTCGGTGAAGGCGTGACCGGGATCTCGGTCGGGGACCGGGTCATCGGCGTGCCGGCACTGCCACATGGCAGCCTGGCCGATCTTGCGGTGATGGACGCGGTCGACGCGTTCGGCGCACCGCCTGAGCTCGGCGACGCGGCTGCGGCGGCACTGCACATCGCGTACCAGACCGGATGGTTCGCGCTGCACCGCCGGGCGCGGCTCCAGCCCGGCGAGACGCTGCTCGTCCATGCCGCGGCCGGCGGCGTCGGCAGCGCGGCGATCCAGCTCGGCAAGGCCGCCGAGGCTCGGGTTATCGGGGTCGTAGGCGGACCGGCGAAGGCCAAGGTCGCGGTCGAGCTGGGTGCCGACGCCGTCGTCGACCGCCACGAGCAGGACTTCGTTGCCGCGGTCAAGGATTTGACCGGCGGCCGGGGCGCGGACGTGATCTTCGATCCGGTCGGCGGCGACGCCTACGCCGGCTCGACCCGCTGCATCGCGTTCGAGGGCCGGATCGTCGTGGTCGGCTTCGCCGGCGGGACCATCCCGGAGCCGGCGCTGAGCCATGTGCTGATCAAGAACTACTCCATCCTGGGTCTGCACTGGGGCCTGTACAAGCGCTACGAACTGGACGCGATCCGCGCCGCGCACGATCAGCTAAGCAGGCTCGTGGCGGCCGGCACGATCGCGCCGTTGATCGGCGATCGGTTGCCGCTGGATGCGGCGGTGGACGGCCTGACCAGGCTCGCCGCCGGAGACTCGGTCGGCCGGCTGGTCGTCCTACCGTGAGCCGAGTGGCCGGGCGGCCAGGCAGTGACGGCCCGGCGAGCCCGCCAGGTTTGGACCTTGGACGGCTGCGTGCGTACCTGGCCACCGCACTGCCCGAACGGGTACCCGGCGAGCTGCGCGGGGAGCTGATCGGCGCGGGCCGGTCCAACCTCACCTACGAGGTGACCGACGAGCGGGGCAACCGCTGGGTGGTTCGGCGGCCACCGCTCGGGCACGTGCTGGCTACCGCCCACGACATGGGCCGCGAGTTCCGGGTGCTACACGCGCTGCGGAACACCGCGGTCCCGGTCCCGGCGGTGCTCGCGCACTGCGCGAACCCGGACGTGCTGGGCGCGCCGTTCTACGTGATGGCGAAGGTCGACGGCGTCGTCTATCGCAGCGCCGGCCAGTCGCCGGCGCTGTCCGGCGACCGGGCGCGGCGGATCGCGCTCGAGCTGGTCGACGTGCTCACCGAGCTGCATCGGATCGATCCGCCAGCGGTGGGGCTGGCCGACTTCGGCCGGCCGGATGGCTACCTCGAGCGCCAGCTCCGCCGCTGGCACGCCCAGCTGGACGCATCTCGCAGCCGGCCGCTGGCCGGAATCGACGAGTTGCACGACCGGCTGTCGACGCGGGTCCCCGAGTCCGGCCCCGCCGCGATCCTGCACGGCGACTACCGACTGGACAACGTGCTGGTCGGAGCGAACGACCGGATCGCCGCGGTGCTGGACTGGGAGATGTCCACACTCGGCGATCCGCTCGCCGATCTCGGCCTGTTCCTCGTGTACTGGGAGCTGCCCGACCGGCTGCCGGTGGCGGGGGTGATCGCGGATGTGGTGCGACCGGACGCCGGATTCCCAGCGGCGGCCGAGCTGGCCGACCGGTACGCCGATCGAGTCGGGGTCGAGCTGTCCGGGCTGCCCTGGTATCGCGGTTTCGGCTACTTCAAGCTCGCGGTGATCCTCGAGGGTATTCACTACCGCTTCGTCGCCGGCCAGACCGTCGGCGACGGTTTCGACCACATCGGCGACCTGGTGCCGGCCCTGGTTGAGCTGGGGCACCGGGCGCTGGCGGAGGCGTGATGGATTTCGAATCCGACCCGACGACCGATGAGCTACGCGGCCGGCTGCTGGACTTCATGGACGGCCACATTTACCCGGCCGAGCCGGTCTTCGCCGAGCAGGTAGCGGACGGCCCACAGTGGTCCAGCCCGCCGATCCTGGCCACGTTGAAGGACGAGGCGCGCCGGCGCGGGCTGTGGAACCTGTTCCTGCCCGATCATCCGCTCGGCGGCGGGCTGACCAACCTGCAGTACGCCCAGCTGGCTGAGATCACTGGCCGCAGCCCGCTGCTAGCTCCGGAGGCGCTGAACTGCAGCGCGCCGGATACCGGGAACATGGAGGTGCTGGCCTTGTACGGCACCCCGGAGCAGCAGGCGCGGTGGCTGCGGCCGCTGCTGGACGGCGCGATCCGGTCCGCGTTCTGCATGACCGAGCCGGAGGTCGCCTCGTCCGACGCGGCCAATATCGCCACCTCGATCCGCCGGGACGGTGCCGACCACTACGTCATCGACGGCCGCAAGTGGTGGTCGTCGGGCGCGATGGACCCGCGCTGCGAGATCTTCATCGTGATGGGCAAGACCGATCCGAGCGGCCCGCGGCACCGCCAGCAGAGCATGGTCTTGGTGCCGCGCGATGCACCCGGCGTCCGGATCCGACGCAGCATGCGGGTGTTCGGCTACTCGGACGGCTCGCACGGCGGGCATGCCGAGATCGAGTTCGACGGGGTTCGGGTGCCGGCGAGCAACCTGATCGGTGCGGAAGGCGACGGTTTCGCGATCGCGCAGGGCCGCCTCGGGCCCGGCCGGGTCCACCACTGCATGCGGTTGATCGGGATGGCCGAGCGCGCGCACGAGCTGATGTGCCGGCGCGCGCTGGACCGGGTCGCGTTCGGTAGCCCGCTGGCCGGGCACGGCGTGGTGGCCGGCTGGATTGCCGAGTCCCGGGTCCGGATCGAGCAGGCACGGCTGCTCGTGCTCAAGACCGCCTGGCTGATGGACACGGTCGGGAACAAGGGCGCGCACACCGAGATCCAGGCGATCAAGATTGCGACGCCGGCTATGGCCGAGTGGGTGCTGGACAAGGCGATCCAGACCCACGGCGGCGCCGGGGTCAGCCAGGACTTCCCGCTCGCCCAGATGTGGGCGGCGGCGCGCACGCTGCGGATCGCCGACGGCCCGGACGAGGTGCACCTGATGTCGCTGGCGCGCCGGGAGCTACGCCGGTACCGCGGCTGACGAACGGCGATCCTTGCGTCGTGGGTCCGCAATCCACTCCAGGCGGCGGGGATGATGATCGACCTCTGCCGGCATCGGCTTCAGACTGCGCACCACTTCAGCTGGCGGCGGGCAAGGCCGGCCGCCAGCTGGGGTCGCGGCCGAGGTAGGCCACCAGCCGGTCGCCGGCCGGGGCGCCCAGTGGCACCGGCACCAGTGCGCCGAACCGGCTCAGCCGGTCGGCATCGGACACGAGCAGTGGGCATAGCTCGAGCAGCTCGCCGGCCAGTGCCGGGGGAATCGGGCGGTCTTGGCCACAGGCACAGGCCACGTCCCAGCCGTGTACGGCGATCTCAACCGCCGCGGTCGCAGCCACGGTGGTCAGGCACAGCGTTCGATCTGCGATCGCAACCCGACCGGGACCGCTGGCGTTCACGTAGGCGCCGAGCATCCGGCAGCCGCGATTGCGCAGCGCGCCGACCGGATCGGTCTCCGGGTCGCCACAATCACCGGCCGGATCGGCAGCGGCCGGCGGCGGATCCAGCCCGACCTGGCCGGCTGCCATCGCCTCGTGCGCGGCGAGCAGCGAGTCGTTCATGTGGCGTAGCAGCGCGCGCAGGTCCCATCCGGCACAGGGGGTCGGGTTCGACATCGCTGCCGGCGTGACCAGGTTCAGACAGCCCAGCGTGTAGCCGAACGCCCGCTCGAGTAGCCCGATCCCACCGGTGAACGCGCTAGCCGAGGCTTGCCCGGTCATCCGGACTCGGCGCCTGCTGGCGCCGACGGCAGCGTCGCGGGGAGGCCGAACGTGACGAACAGGTCCAGATCGAAGAACGCGGTGACGTGGGCGATGCCGGTCTTGGCGAGGGTGAGGACCTGCAGCTGGAATGGCTTCCAGGTGCCGTCGTCGCCGAGGATGTACATAGCGAACGCGGGCTGGCCGTTGGCCTCGGTCGGCAGCAGCCGCAGCTGGCCGGGACCGGCCGGGCACTGGGTATCGACCAGCCGGCCGATGTCGGCCGGCCCCTGGTACCAGCCGATGAACGGCGGCATCTCCCAGACCGCGTCCTCGGTGAACAGCTTGACCAGGCCGGATATGTCCTTGTCCTCCAGGGCCTGGACGTACCGGCCGAGCAGCTCGCGGCGGTCGGACTCGGCCGGCTCGGTGATCTCGTCGGCATGGAGCCCGGCCTGATCGAGCTGCGCGCGAGCCCGCTGCAGCGAGCTGTTGACCGCCGCGGTCGAAGTGTCCAGCATCTCGGCGACCTCGGCCGCCGGCAGCGCGAGCACCTCCCTGAGCACCAGTACAGCCCGTTGCCGCGGCGGCAGGTACTGCAGTGCGGCTACGAACGCGAGCCGCACGCTCTCCCGGTCGGCGACGATGGCGGCCGGATCGACGGCCGGACTGTTCGTGCCCATTCCGACTAGCGCGTCCGGCACCGGCTCCAGCCACGGCACTTCGGCCTGCTCGACCAGCGGGGCGGTCGGATCGGTGCTGGGATAGCCGAGCCCGGTCGGAAGCGGGCGCCGATTGCGGCTCTCCAGCGCGGTCAGGCAGGCGTTCGTCGCGATCCGGTACAGCCAGGTGCGCAGCGACGACCGGCCTTCGAAGCCGTGGAACGAGCGCCACGCCCGCAGGAACGTTTCCTGCACCAGGTCCTCGGCTTCGTGCACCGAACCGAGCATCCGGTAGCAGTGCGCCAGCAGCTCTCGCCGGTAACGGTCACTGACTTCGGAGAACGTGTCGTCGACCAGTTGTTCGGCCATTCCGGTCTGCTCCCTGCTCGGCGCTGCTACTTCGACCCTAGGCGGTCGTTCGGGTTATCGGGGAGGTCCGCCCCGTGGCCGGGCCACCCGTCTAGATATAGACCGCCCGCGCGGCCGAACTCATCGCTCCCGGCCCGATGACTTTCCGCGACCGGTGGGGTCGGTATGGACGACACCACGAATCTGGACCACCCGACGGAAGGACTCACCATGTGCGACACGGTCGCGGTCGCCGGACGGCCACCGCTTACCGCGGCACTCGCTCGGTCCCGCTGGACCGCGCTCGCGGTGCTCTGCACCGGCATGCTGATGATCGTTCTGGACGCCACGGTGGTCAATGTCGCTCTGCCGGCGATCCAAGCCGACCTGGGCTTTTCCCAGGCCGGGCTGGCCTGGGTGGTCAACGCTTATCTGATCGCGTTCGGCGGTCTGCTGCTGCTGGCCGGCCGGCTCGGTGATCTGATCTCCCGGCGCGGCGTCTTCCTGACCGGTCTCGTCGTGTTCACGATCGCCTCGCTGGCGTGCGGGCTCGCCCAGAGCCAAGAGGTGCTGGTCGCGGCCCGGTTTGTTCAGGGTGTCGGCGGCGCGATGACCTCGGCGGTCATCCTCGGAATGATCGTCACGCTGTTCCCGGAGCCGCGCGAGCGGGCCAAGGCGATCGGCTTCTACGCGTTCGTGGCCTCGGCCGGTGGCTCGATCGGATTGCTGGCCGGTGGCGTGCTGACTCAGGCGATCAGCTGGCACTGGATCTTCTTCATCAATATCCCGGTCGGCGTGGCCACCGGCGTGCTCGGCCGGCGCCTGCTGGACAAGGACACCGGCCCCGGATTCGGCCACGGCGCCGACGTGGTCGGGGCCGCGCTGATCACCGCCGCGCTGGTCGCCGGCATCTACACAATCGTTGAGCCGGCCGCCAAGCAGGGCTGGGGCGCCGGACAGACGCTCGGGTTGGGTGCCACGTCGGTCGCGCTGCTGATCGCGTTCGTGATCCGGGAGGCGACCGCTCGCAACCCGCTGATCCCGCTGCGGATCTTCCGGTCCCGGGCCGTCACCGGGGCGAACCTGATCCAGGCGCTGGCCATCGGCGGGCTGTTCGGGATGTTCTTCCTCGGCGTGCTCTACGTGCAGCAGGTGCTCGGCTACGACGCACTGGACACCGGCCTGGCGTACCTGCCGACCACGCTGGTCATGGGCACCATGTCGATGCGGTACGCGGATCGGTTGATCACGCGATACGGCGCCTGGTGGACGCTTGTTCCCGGGCTGTTGCTGGTGGCGGCCGGGCTGATCCTTTTCGCCCGCGTTCCGGTGGACGGCAGCTACCTAGTGGACATCCTGCCGTCGATGATCCTGATCGGGATCGGCGTCGGAGTCTGCTTCCCGGCGCTGATGACGCTGGCCATGTCGGGTGCTACGGCGCACGACGCCGGCCTTGCCTCCGGCCTGGTGAACACCAGCGCGGAAGTCGGCGCGGCAGTCGGGCTGGCGGTGCTGGCCACGCTGTCCGCAGCTCGGACCGAGGATCTGCTGGGGCGGGGGCTGCCGCCCCAGCAGGCACTGACCGAGGGCTACCACGCCGGCTTCTGGGCCGCGGCGGTCCTAATCGTGCTGGCGCTGCTGGTCGCGGCGGGCGTGCTACGCCCGGACCGGGTCAGCGCCCGATGATCGCAGGAGGCCGGCCAAGTCGCACGATCTTCGTGAACCTGCCGGTCAAGGACCCGAGCGCGGCCCGAGAGTTCTTTACCAAGCTCGGCTTCAGCTTCAACGCCGAGTTCTCCGACGGCGACTGTGCCTGCATGGTCGTGGACCGGAACATCTACGTCATGCTGCTGGATCGGGACCGGTTCGCCGACTTCGTCAACGGGGAGATCAGCGACGCGACCAAGTCCACCGAGGTCCTGCTCTGCCTGACCGTGGACAGCAAGGAGGAGGTGGAATGTACCGTCGCAGCCGCGATCGCGGCCGGCGGCAAGCCCTGGAAGCCGATGTTCGAGGCCGGCCCGACGTGCGGCGGCAGCTTCCAGGACCTGGACGGTCACGTCTGGGAGTTGATGTACGCGGCGAAGTAGGCCCCCGCTGCCCCGCGTCTAGGCTCTCGCGCATCGGCCCTAGGCCACGGCTGCCACGTCGCGGATGGTGGTCAGTCGTGGTACCGGTGAGGCGGCCACCCACAGCGTGCCAGTGGGATGCCCAGCGCCCCCGACCGTCATGGCCGCGTGCGACCGGGCGGAATCGGAGCAGCGCGCCTGGCGCACCCGGCACCCGGGGTTCTGAGTGCCGGCTCGGCCAGCTCGCTGGACGGATCACTCGACGGTGGCGGGTTGCTTGCCGATACCGTGCTCGAATGACTGCCGACTTCCCGGTACCCGAGGTCGAGCTGACTGTGCTGCTCGTGGTCTCCGACCTCGACCGCGCTCGGACGTTCTACGCCGACGTGCTCGGCGCCACCGTGTACCGGGAGTACGGCGGCTCGTCGTGCGTGCTGCAGTTCCAGGGCGTCTGGCTGTTGCTGGTGACCGGTGGCGGGCCGACCGAGGACAAGCCCACGGTGACGTTCGCACCGCCCGGCGAGCCCGATCGGGTCAGCCATGAGCTGACGATGCGGGTGCCGGACTGCCGAGCCGCGTACGAGACGCTGCGGGCTCGTGGCGCGCAGTTCCTGACGCCGCCCAAGGACTGGGGCGGGGAGATCCGCTGCTTCTTCCGCGACCCGGACGGCCACCTGCTGGAGATCAGCGAAGCCGTCGGCTGACCGCCGAGCCGCCGAGCATCGCCAGCGGCGGCCGAGCACCGCTGAGCCGCCGAGTAGCCCGAACGCTGGCCGGGCTGGGCTAACCAAGGCCGAGGCAGGCCAGCGCGTCGCGGGTGGTGTCAGCCGGGTACGGGGATCGCCGCAACGCCTCGCCGGCGCTGACGACGCCGTCCCGCACCTGACTGCACAGCGCGGCCAGCGCCGTGAGCTCATCTCGCTGACCCGCCACGAACGCGCGGTCAACCGGGTCGCCGTGCCCGGGCACCGCGGTGCCATCGTCGAGCAGGTCGAGAGCCGCGGTCAGCGTGACCGGCCACTCCAGCGGGAACGCGTCGTCGCCGATCGCGGGCGGCGCGCCGTTCTCCACCAGGTCACCGGTGAAGAGCACGTTCGAGTCGGGCACCTGCACGAGCAGGTCGTGGTCGGTGTGCCCGCGGCCGAGGTGCACGAGTACCAGCGGCCGGCCACCGACCGAGAGCTCGATCCGGTCCCCGTCCAGCGGCTCCGGCAGCACCAGCCGGGCACTTTCGAGCGCGGTCGCCACATTCGGACGGCCGAGCTCCCGGTACCGGACGACCCAGTCATGCCGGGAGCGCTCGCCGCGGTCCGCGGCCAGTGCCCGTATGCACCGCACGTGCGCCCAGACCGCGCACGGCTGCAGCGCCGCGGTGCCGAAACAGTGGTCGAAGTGTGCGTGGGTGACCACGACCACCCATGGCAGCTCGGTCACCTGGCGGACCGCAGCGGCCAGCTCCGCGCCTTGGGTCTCGTCCCCACGCGTATCGATGACCAGGCAGCCGGTGGAGCCCAGCACCAGTCCGATGGACAGGTCGAGCTCGGCATAGCGGCGAACCAGCACACCGTCGCCGATCTCGAGCCACCGGGCCGGATCGCTCATGCCGGACCATCATGCCGAGCAAGCCGGACCGGGCGGTCGGCGGGTAGCAGGGATTGCCGATTCGTTACGCGCGATCACTGTCCGCCCGCTCGGTTGCTGAGCGAAAGTGAGGCTATGACCGGCGAATCGGGGCCTCCGCAGGCACGGCCCCCGCAGGCCGGACCGCCGCCTCCGGCGAGACGTCCGGGCGGCTGGCTGCTGCCGGTCGCGGTTGCCCTGCTCACGCTGGCCGCGATCGCAGGCGCGGTAGCCCGGCAAGGCCTGGATCTGGACCAGAACGGGCCGCTGTCCGCCAACCGCGACGCCGTGGTCGCGATCGCGGTCGTGTTCACGGTCGCCAACGTGGTGGTTGTGCTGACGGTCGCGGTGCTGATCCGCCGCCGCCGGCGGCGCCGGCGGATGCCGGACAGCCCGCCGCTGGAGGAGGCCCCGGTGCCGGCCTGGGCGCTGTGGTTGCGCCGGCTGGCGGTGTTCGCGTTCTTCTTCCTGCTGCTGGCGCCCTTGCTTCTGCTGATCTCCTCGCTCGAGCCGACCAGGACCGACACCGGTGACCGCCACGGCAACGAGCCGCACCTGCCCGACGACATCCTGCCGTCGCTTAGCCCGGCGCAGCGCAATCTGCTGCTGCTGGCCGCCGTGCTCGGGGCCGTGCTGGCGGTGCTCGCGATGCTGCGCCGAGGCAGCCGCCGGGTCACCACCCGCGCCGGAGTGTTCGACGGACCGCCGGAGATGCCCGGCCTGGCCGAGGCGATCAGCGCGGGCGGCAGCGCGCTGCGGGAGCCTTCGGTGGACGCGCGAGCCGCGATCATCGCCTGCTACGCAGCGATGGAACGGGCGTTGGCCGAGCACGGCGCCGCTCGGGAGATCGCCGACACCCCGGCTGAGCTGTTGAACCGCGCCGTCGGCGCTGGGTTGATCCGCAGCGATGCTGCGCTGCGGCTCACCGATCTGTTCCGCGAAGCCAGGTTCTCCAGCCATCCGATGAGCGAGACGGCTCGGACCGCCGCGACGGCCGCGCTCACCGAGCTGGCCGACGACCTGTACGCGGTGCGCCGATGAAGCGGACGAGGCTCCGCTGGCAGCTACCGCTCCCGGAGTCGCGGGTGGGTCGGCCCATGGCGATCCTGGTCGCCGCGACCGCGGTGCTCACCACGCTCGGCTGGCTGGTCGCCGGCAGCCTTGGCGCATTCTGGGTGCCGGCGCTGGCCGTCGCGGCGGCGCTGCTCCTGCTCCGGCTCGAACTGCCCGCGCCGCGCCGCCGGCCGCGCCTGCAGCGGCCCGGGCGCCAGTTCGACAACCGGGAGTTCCCGGCGTACCGGCGGATCGAGGAGTCGCTGATGTGGTCGCGGGTCAGCGCCCGCCACTTCGACCACGCCGCATTGCCGCTGCTGAGGCGGATCGTGGCCACCCAGCTCGCGGAGCGACGGGGCATCGACCCCACCGCCGATCCCGCCGCCGCCCGGACCGCGCTCGGCGACGAGGCGTGGGAGCTGGTAGATCCAAACCGACCGATCTCCGCCGACACCACCGCCCCCGGCGTGACCCGCGCCGCCATGGCCAGGCTCACCGACCGATTGGAACAGCTGTGACTAGCGAGTACCGCCCGGAGGACACGACCCGGCGAGCGCACGACGTCCTCGACGAAGTCGAGCGTGCAGTCGTCGGCAAGCGGCCCGCGCTCGAGCTGGTCCTGCTCGGCATCCTCGGCAGCGGCCACATCCTCATCGAAGACCTGCCCGGCCTCGGCAAGACGCTGATGGCGCGGTCGTTCGCCCAGGTGCTCGGGCTGGACTTCACCCGCATCCAGTTCACCCCGGACCTGCTCCCGGCCGACGTGACCGGAGCGCCGTTGTACGACCAGCGCAGCGGCGAGATGGTGTTCCGGGCCGGCCCGGTCTTCACCAACCTGCTGCTGGCCGACGAGATCAACCGGACCCCACCGAAGACCCAGGCCGCGCTGCTGGAGGCGATGGCCGAGCTGCAGGTCAGCGTCGACGGGCAGACCCATCTGCTGCCCAGCCCGTTCGTCGTGCTGGCGACCGACAATCCGATCGAGTACGAAGGCACCTACCCGCTGCCGGAGGCCCAGCTCGACCGCTTCATGCTCCGGGTCCGGCTCGGTTACCTCGATCCGAGCGGTGAGGTGGCGATGCTCAAGCGGCGGCTGGACCGGGGGAGCGCACCGCCCAAGCTGGACCGGGTGGTCGAAGGGCCGGAGCTGCTGGCCATGCGCGAGTCGCTCGAACTGGTCCGGGTGGATCCCGACGTCCTGGACTACGTGGTGGCGCTGGTCGGGGCGACCAGGGTGCATCCGCAGGTGGCCGTCGGAGCCAGCCCGCGCGGGGGACTGGCATTGGTGGCACTGTCCCGTGGCCGGGCCGTGCTCGCCGGGCGCGACTACGTGACCCCGGAGGACGTGAAGTCGGTCGCTGTGCCCGCGCTCGGGCACCGGATCAGCGTCCGGCCTGAGCTCTGGGTCCGCCGGATCACCGGTGACGACATCGTTAGCGAGCTGTTGGGCTCGGTCGCCACGCCCGCCACCCAGCCGTCGGTGCGGCACCCGACGGGCCTGCGGTGACCTACCAGCTGTCCTGGCGGCCGACCGCGCACGCGCGCCGGCTGGCCACGATCGGCCTGCTGGCACTGGCACCCGGGGTGGCGATCGGCAAGCCGCTGCTCGCGGTCCTCGCCGCGCCGTTCCTCGCGCTGCTGGCGCTCGGCCTGTCCCGACCGGTCCCGGTGGCCGTCGAGGCGTCCGCCGAGCTCGACCGGGACCGCTGCATGGAGGGCGAGGATGTCTTCATTCGGCTTCGGCTCGATGCCGGCGTCCGGGTCGACCAGCTCCGCGCGGCGTTCATGGTGCCGAGCACGGTGGACTTCGGCCCGGGCCAGCAGGCCGTCGTGATCCAGGCCGGGGTGTCCGAGACGGACTTGACCGTCACCATCCAGGCCCGGCAGTGGGGGCGGGTCACGATCGGACCGATCCGGGTCCGGCTGCGTACCGGCGGCAGCACCAGGGAGGCGGAGCTCGCGGTACCGGTCGGGCAGCTCGCGGTGTATCCGGAACCGTCCGCGGCGAAGACCGTGCTCGCCGGACAGCGAATGCGCAACCGGACCGGCGATCACCCGAGCCGGATGATGGGCGAGGGCATCGAGTTCGCCGGGATCGTGGAGTATCACGCCGGTGAGTCGCAACGTCGGATCAACTGGTCCGCGACCAGCCGGCGCGGCCGGCTGTTCGTGACCAAGTTCGCCACCGAGCGCGCAGTGGATCTGGTGTTGCTGCTCGACGCGTTGTCCGACGTCGGACCGCGTACTCGGTCCAGTCTGGACGCGTCCATCCGCGGTGCGCTCGGGCTAGCCCAGAACTACCTCGCCCATCACGACCGGGTCGGGATCGTGGCGCTCGGCGGGATCCTGCGCTGGCTCGCTCCGGACGTAGGCGTGCGCCAGCACTTCAAGATTGCCGACCAGGTGCTCTCGGTGCGGCTCGACGCGAGCTACGTGGACCCGGACCTGGCCCGGGTGCCGCGCAGTGCGCTGCCACCCGGCGCGGTGGTCGTGTACTTCTCGCCGTTGCTCGACGATCGCGCGATCGAGGCGGCGCGCGACATCCGCGAGCGCGGCCATCCGTTGCTCGTGGTCGACGTGCTCGGTACCGAGCCGACACCGACGCGCGGCAGCCGGGACGGAACGCTCGCGTTGCGGTTGTGGCGACTGGACCGGATCGTGCTGCACCACGGCTTGCGCGCTGCGGGCATCCACGTCGTGGCCTGGGACGGCTCGGCGCCACTGGACTCCGCGCTGCGGCCGCTGGCCCGGGTGCCGATGTTGGCGAGGTCGTCGTGATCATTGGCGACTGGATGTTCCGGCTGGCGTCGCCGGCCGGCACCGCCTGGCGCCGGCAGTGGCTGGCCGGGCTGCCGGCGCGCCTGCTGGTCGCGGCCCCGGTAGTGGTCGCCCTGGCGCTGGCCGGGAGCGCCGCCACCGCGCTGCAGGCCGGCAGCTGGCTGACCTGGTTCGGGGTAGCCGGCGTGATCGGGTACCTGCTGGTTGGGGCCCGGCCAGGTCCCGCGGTCGGCGCCATTGCCACCATCCCGGCCGGGGTGACCGTGCTCCTGCTGCTCGCCACCCCGCTCCGCGCCTGGCTGGTAGTGGGGGAGTGCGCGCTGCTGCTGTCCTACCTACTGCTGCTCGAGCGCTGGGAGGCGCCGGGTGGCGGCTACCGCGGCCGGCTGGCGCTGTTGCTACCCGGCGTGGCGCTGGCCAGTGCGCTCGTGGTGACCGGCCTGTTCGTGGCCGGTGGCGCGGCCGCCGGCTCGACCCTGATCGCGGTGGCCGGCCTGGCCGCCGCTCTCGGCGCCACCGTGCTGACGGTCCGGTCCGGGCGCTTCCGGTGAGCTGACCGGCCGAAACTCGGTACGTGCGCCCGACACCGAGTCGGTAGCATCGGGCACGTTCCGTGTTCGCACCCCAACCTCTTGGAGATTCCCGTGTCCGTCGTCGTCCGTCTCAGTGCCGGCCCGCAGCCCGAGCGCTCGGTGGCGGCCGGGACGACGGCCGGCGAACTGTTCGAGTCGAGCCTGGACGTCGCGGGCGCCCAGGTAGTGGCGGCCACCGTGAACGGGGTGCCGCGGGACCTGTCCCACGTGCTGGCCGACGGTGACCGGGTGGAGCCGATCCGGTCCGACTCCGAGCCGGGGCGCTCGATCGTGCGGCACTCGTGCGCGCATGTGCTCGCCCAGGCGGTGCAGGACCTGATCCCGGACGCGAAGCTGGGCATCGGCCCGCCGATCGAGAACGGGTTCTACTACGACTTCGACGTGGCCAAGCCGTTCCATCCGGAGGACCTGGACCGCATCGAGAAGCGGATGCGCGAGATCGTCAAGGCCGGGCAGCGGTTCGCCCGCCGCGTGGTCACCGAGGAGCAGGCCCTGGCCGAACTCGCCGGCGAGCCCTACAAGCTGGAGCTCATCGGCTTGAAGGCAGCCGCGGCCGGCACCGACGGTGCTAGTGCCGAGATCGGCGGCGACGAGCTGACCATCTACGACAACCTGGACAGGGCCACCGGCGAGCTGCGGTGGAAAGATCTGTGCCGCGGCCCGCACGTGCCGACCACCGCGCACATTCCGGCATTCCGGCTGATGCGCTCGGCCGCCGCCTACTGGCGGGGCAGCGAGGCCAACCCGCAGCTGCAGCGCATCTACGGCACCGCCTGGGAGTCCAAGGAGGCGCTGCGCGCTCACCTGGACATGCTGATCGAGGCGGAGAAGCGCGACCACCGCCGGCTCGGCACCGATCTCGACCTGTTCTCGTTCCCGGACGAGATCGGGTCCGGGCTCGCGGTCTGGCACCCGAAAGGCGGCATCGTCCGCCGGGTCATGGAGGAGTACTCCCGCCAGCGGCACGAGCAGGGCGGGTACGAGTTCGTGTACACCCCGCACATCAGCAAGGAGGAGCTGTTCCAGACCTCCGGGCATCTCGGCTGGTACGCGGACACCATGTACCCGCCCATGGAGCTGGAGGGCGCGCGCTACTACCCGAAGCCGATGAACTGCCCGATGCACATCCTGATCTACCGGTCCCGGGGCCGCAGCTACCGCGAGCTGCCGTTGCGGCTGTTCGAGTTCGGCACCGTCTACCGATTCGAGAAGTCGGGCGTCGTGCACGGGCTGACCAGGGCGCGCGGTTTCACCCAGGACGACGCGCACATCTTCTGCACCCCGGACCAGCTGCAGGACGAGCTGGCCAGCCTGCTGCAGTTCGTGCTCGATTTGCTCCGCGACTACGGGCTGGCCGAGTTCACCGCCGAGCTGTCCACCCGGCCGGACAAATTCGTCGGCGACATCGCCGACTGGGACCGGGCCGAGGCCGCGCTCGAGGCCGCGCTGAAGAAGGCCGGCGTCGAGTACGTCATCGCCGTGGGCGAGGGTGCCTTCTACGCCCCGAAGATCGACGTGCATGTCAAGGACGCGATCGGCCGGAAGTGGCAACTGTCCACCCTGCAGGTGGACCTGCAGATGCCGGACCGGTTCGGCCTGGAGTTCCAGGCCGCGGATGGCACCCGGCAGAAGCCGTACATGCTGCACCGGGCGCTGTTCGGTTCCGAGGAGCGGTTCTTCGGCATCCTGCTCGAGCACTACGCGGGCGCGTTCCCGCCCTGGCTGGCGCCGGTGCAGGTTATCGGCATCCCGATCGCCGACACCCACGTGCCGTACCTGGAGCAGGTGGCGGCCAAACTGCGCGCGGCCGGGATCCGGGCCGAGGTGGACAGCTCGGACGACCGGATGCAGAAGAAGATCCGCACCGCGCAACGGCAGAAGGTGCCCTACATGCTGCTCGCCGGGGACGACGACGTGGCCAAGGGCGCGGTCTCGTTCCGGTACCGCAACGGCGAGCAGAAGAACGGGGTGCCGGTCGACACGGCGGTGGCCGAGATCGCCAAGGCGGTCAGCGACCGGGTCCAGATCTGACCTGGCCCGCCGCCTAGGGCACGATGGGCCGATGACGGAGCCGCAGCCGCAGGACGGCATCGGGGCGCCGGACGGGTTCGCCCGGCTGTGGATGCCCCACCGGATGGCCTACATCAAGGGCGAGAACAAGCCGATCGGCGAAGGCCCGGGAACGGGTTGCCCGTTCTGCCGGGCGCCGTCGCTGCCGGATGCCGAGGGCCTGGTGGTTGCCCGCGGCGGGTTGGTCTACGCGGTGCTCAACCTGTACCCGTACAACGGCGGCCACCTGATGGTCTGCCCGTACCGGCACGTCGCCGACTACACCGACCTGACCACTGCGGAGTCCCTCGAGCTCACCGAGTTCACCCAAGCGGCGATCCTGGCGCTGCGCGCGGCGGCGAATGCACAGGGCTTCAACATCGGGCTCAACCTCGGCTCGGTGGCCGGCGCCGGCATCGCGGCCCATCTGCACCAGCATGTCGTTCCCCGGTGGGGTGGCGACACGAACTTCATGCCGGTGGTAGGGCGGACCAAGGTGCTGCCGCAGCTGCTGGCCGACACCAGGCAGCTGCTGGCCGCCGCCTGGCCGGCGCGCTCGGGCTGAGCGATCGCTGCTGGCAGGATTGCGGGGATGGCGGTCACGATGCAGCGCCCGGTGCTGGTGTACGACGGCGATTGCGGATTCTGCACGAAGTCGGCCCGGCTGGCCGCGCGGCTGCCCAGCCGGTGCGAGATCGTCGCCTGGCAGCACGCGGACCTGGCCGAGCTCGGCGTTACCCAGGAGCGGGCCGAGTACGAGCTGCTCTGGGTCACGCCGGACGGGCGGGTCTACGGCGGTGCGGAGGCGGTGGCGATGCTGCTGCGCGACAGCGGCGGCGTCTTCGCCCTGCTCGGCGCCGTGCTGGGGTGGCCGGGGTTGCGCTCAGTCGCTCACCGGCTGTACCGCCTGATCGCCGACAACCGATACCGGTTGCCCGGCGGCACTCCGGCCTGCGCGCTGCCGGCCGATCAGCGGCCGGGAGCGCACCCGATCGGCTAGCTTCTCCAACGGCGCGAAGGCGAGCCAGCACACCATGGTCGGCAGGAAATGGATCCCGATCGCGGCGTAGGTGACCACGTGGAACACCATCCAGCCGCCGATGTACACGGCTTGCGCACGGCCGCGCAGCGCGAACACCACGGGCGAGGTGAACTCCGCCACAAGCAGGATCCACTGCCCGGCAACCAGCAGCAACGGCAGGTTCACCAGTGGATCCGCGAGCATTGAGCCACGGCGCTCGATAGACCAGGTGAAGACCGCGCCGTTGGCCCAGTCCCAGCCACCGTGGCGGATCTTCGCGAACGCGGCGAGGAAGTAGGTCGCCACGACCGCGACCTGGATGCAGCGCAGCGCCCAGCCGGCGGCTTCGCTGCGGCGCGCGGAATCCCAGCGTGCCCGGCCGAGCGTGGGCAGCACCCAGAGCGCCACCAGCAGCGCGAGATGGTCGTGGTCGACCTTCCCGTACGACATCCCGATGAAGATCCACCACTGGTAGCAGACCGCAACCATCCAGCCGGCCAGCCTGGGCAGCCGCCCGGTCGCGGCGATCGCGCAAGCCGCGATCAGCAGCACCTGCAGGGTGTGTACGAGCATCGGGTCGGGCGCGGGCAGGTGCAGGAACCGCGGGATCACGATCGGCGCGTACAGCGCGGGCGCGTACGCCTTGGGTACTACGTCGTTGACGAACAGGAACATGTCGAGCACGACGAACGGGTAGAGCACCGCGCGGAGCACCGCGATCCGGGCGACCGGCTCGGCCGGGAACCACCAGCGCGCGCTCACCGGACGTCCCACACCGCGAGCTGGTTTACCTCGTGCCCGGCCGGTCGCCGATCCTTCAGCTGAAGGATGTCGACCATGACGTAGAGCCGGCGATACTGCGGCTGGTCGGGATGCCGGCGCCGCTGGGCGACCGCGATCGCCTGCAGCAACGACGGATCGCTTTCGATAGCCGGCAGCCGCCCCTCGATCTCGGCCCGCGGGATGCCGACGCCTTCGGCGGTGAGCGGCACCTGGACCCGGTCACCGGTGGTGGTGTCGGCCTCGATGTACACCGAGCGGATCTGCCCGTTCGGATCGACCGAGAACGCGAACTGCACCATCGGGCCGAACGGGAAATGCCGGTCCGCGCCCCAGATCGTGCCGTACGCCAGCGCGAGCAACACCGCCGCGGTCGCCGCCAGCCGCCAGGCGCGCGCCCGAGCGCCTAACCGCACCACCTCGACGTCCCCCGACATGGCCGGAGCCTACCCCTGGGTGGGTCCGGGCGCGGTCCGGTCCGGACCCACCCGGAAAGTGGTGCTGGCTAACCGCCCTCTCCGTCGGCCTTGACCTTGGCGGCCAGCTGCGCGGGCATCGGCTCGTGCCGTACGTAGTTGCGAGTGAACGTGCCAGTCCCGTGCGAGATCGAGCGCAGGTCGATCGCGTACCTGGTCATCTCGATCGCCGGTACCTCGGCCTTGATCAGCGTGCGCCCGCTGCCGACCGGTTCGGTGCCGAGCACTCGGCCGCGCCGGGTCGACAGGTCGCCCATCACTGCGCCCACGTACTCGTCCATGACCAGCATGGACACCTCGTCCACCGGCTCGAGTAGGTCGACCTTTGCACTGGCGGCCGCCTCTTTGAGGGCCAGCGCGCCCGCGGTCTGGAACGCCATGTCCGAGGAGTCCACCGAGTGCGCCTTGCCGTCGACCAGCGACACCCGGATGTCCACCACCGGGTAGCCGGCGACGACGCCGCGCTCCATCTGGGTGCGCACGCCCTTCTCCACCGACGGGATGAACTGCCGTGGCACCGAACCGCCGACCACCTTGTCGACGAACTCGAACCCGGCTCCAGACGGCAGCGGCTCGACCTCGATATCGCAGATCGCGTACTGGCCATGGCCGCCGGACTGCTTGACGTGCCGGCCCTTGGCCTTGGCCGGTCCGGCGAACGTCTCCCGCAGCGACACCTTGACCGGGATCGAGTCGACGGCAACCCCGTAGCGGTTCTTCAACCGATCCAGCAGGACGTCTACGTGCGCCTCGCCCATGCACCACAGCACCATCTGCTTGGTTTCCGGGTTGTGGTCCAGACGCATGGTCGGGTCCTCGGCGACGAGCCGGGCCAGTCCCTGGGACAGCTTGTCCTCGTCCGCCTTGGAGTGCGCGACGATCGCCACCGGCAGCAGCGGCTCGGGCATCACCCACGGCTCGACCAGCAGCGGGTTGTCCTTGTCCGACAGTGTGTCGCCGGTCTCCGCCCTGGTCAGCTTCGCGACCGCGACGATGTCGCCGGCGATGGCCTGGGACACCGTCCGCTGCGCCTTGCCCAGCGGCGAGGACAGCGCACCCATCCGCTCGTCCACGTCGTGGTCCTCGTGGCCGCGGTCGGCCAGCCCGTGTCCGGACACGTGCACGACGGCGTCCGGTCGCAGTGTGCCGGAGAAGACCCGGACCAGGCTGATCCGCCCGACGTACGGGTCGGAGGTGGTCTTGACCGCCTCGGCCACCAGCGGGCCGGCCGGATCACAGGTCAGCGGCCCCTTCGGCTTGCCGTCGGGAGTTGTGACCGGCGGGACCTCGTGCTCGAGCGGGGACGGGAAGGCCTGGGTGATGAGCTCCAGCAGCTCGGCGGTGCCGAGCCCGTCCGGCGTGAGCGCCGTGCCGAGCACCGGATAGAACGAACCGCGGGCGACGGCCGTCTCCAGGTCCTTGATCAGGACGTCCAGATCGATGTCCTCGCCGGAGAGGTAGCGATCCATCAGGGACTCGTCCTCGCTCTCCGCGATGATGCCCTCGATCAGCGCGTTGCGGGCGTTCTCGATCAGCGGCAGGTGCTCCTGGTCCGGCGCGCGCTCGGATCGGCTGCCTCCGGAGTAGTCAGCTACCTGCTGGCTCAGCAGACCGATCAGCCCGGCCGCGGTGCCGTCGTCGGCGTGCAAAGGCAGGTACAGCGGCAACACGCCGTCACCGAACACCCGCTGGCAGATCGCGACGATCTCGTCAAAGTCGGCCCGGTGGTGATCCAGCTTGGTGACGACCACGGCTCGCGGCATCCCGACCGCGGCACATTCCTCCCAAAGCAGCTGAGTGCCGCCGTCCACGCCGTCCGCGGCGGAGACCACGAACAGTGCCGCGTCCGCGGCCCGCAGCCCGGCCCGCAGGTCGCCGACGTAGTCGGCGTAACCGGGAGTGTCGAGCAGGTTGACCTTGACACCGTTGTGCTCCAACGGCGCTAGCGACAGCGAGACGGATCTCTGCTGGCGGAGCTCGGCCTCGTCGAAATCGGAGACCGTGGTGCCGTCCTCGACGCGGCCGGCCCGGGTGATCGTCCCGGTCGCGACAAGGAGCGCCTCGACGAGCGTGGTCTTTCCGGCGCCGGTGTGGCCGACCAGCACGACGTTGCGGATCGCAGCGGGCTGGTCAGCCACCGGTGCCCTGCCGGCGGCTCCCGAGGGGTTGGCCGATTTGTCAGCCATGACGTGCCACCTCCTCGTGAGGCGAGCGCGCGGCATGCCGTGGGTCGGCGACGCACCTCGCGCGCCCGGATTCCACCGAGCCAACTCCACCCGGGCGGCGCTGTAAAGGCCCTGGACTACCGGGCCTGGTTACGAGCTGCGCACTCCATAATCGGACCGACGGCCGCTGGATACGATGACGCCCGATCGAGTGCCGCATCGAGGATCGGAACCGGACCATGCTCAACCTGCATACCCGGGCCTTCTGGAGCCGGCTGCTGCTCGCGCCGGCGCGCGGGTTGGCCCGGACTGGGGTGAGCCCGGACCTGATCACCGTGATCGGCACGCTGGGGTTGGTCGGCGGCGCGCTGATCTTCTACCCGCAGGGGCGGTTCTTCGTCGGCACCCTGGTGATTACCGTGTTCGTGTTCTCCGACATGGTCGATGGTGCGTTGGCGCGGATTACCGGCCGGGCGTCCAAGTGGGGAGCGTTCCTCGACTCGACCCTGGACCGGATCGGCGACGCGGCCATCTTCGCCGGGCTGGCCTGGTGGTTCGCCCGTGGCGGCGACGACGCGGTGATGCTCGCGCTCTGCCTGTACTGCCTGATCTCGGGCGCGGTCGTGTCCTATGCCAAGGCTCGGGCCGAGGGGCTCGGGCTGACCTGCAACGTGGGACTCGCGGAGCGGGCCGAGCGGCTCCTGCTGGTGCTGGTCACCACTGGGCTGGACGGGCTCGGCCTGCCGT
>DATAFN010000101.1:0-3239 GCA_036257435.1 Actinomycetes bacterium | reverse complement strand
CGCCGACAGGGTGGCGCTGCCGGTGACCTTCATGCGTTCTCCTCTGTCCTGGGAACGGTGGTGGCCCCCTCGATCCGCTTGTCGCGCTCGGTCCGGTCGTTGCGGTCGTTCCGGTCCGCCCGCCGCAGCGGGGGCACCTTGCCCCGGGCGTACCGCATCCGCAGGTGGTACAGCTCGCTCGGCGAGATCGGCATCCGGCTCAGCACGAACCCCTCGGCATCCTCGATCGCCGACGCGAGCACCGCCATGCCGGGGCTGACCCCCGCCTCGCCGGCGCCCTTTATACCGAGCGGGTTGAGGGGTGACGGGGTCTCCATGTGGTCGATCTCGATCCGCGGCACCTCGGTCACGTACGGCATCAGGAAGTCCATGAACGAGGCGTTGAGCAGCTGACCGTTCTCGTCGTACGCCATTCGCTCGTACAGGGCACCGCCCACCCCCTGGGCCACCCCACCATGGATCTGGCCTTCGAGGATCCGCGGGTTCACGACGTTGCCGCAGTCGTGCACCACGCAGTAGCGCAGGATCCGGATCGCCGCAGTGTGCGGATCGGTCTCCACGATCGCGGCGTGCATCCCGGCCGCGAACGTCGAGCGCAGCGGCGAGTAGTAGTCGGTGGCCTCCAGACCCGGCTCGTCCTCCGGGTCGATCGGCGGCTTGCTGATGTCGCCCTTGCCGAACTGGGTGGCCGCCTGCGCGGCTTCGTCGAACGCATACCGCAGCGGGTTGGCCAGCACCGCAACCGTGGACAGCGCGATCGCGGCCTGCGGGTCGCCCTTGACCCGGATCACCCCGGCCTCGATCTCCAGGTCGGCCGCGTCGGCCTCGAGCGCCTCGCCGGCGATGCGCAGCGCCTTGTCGCGGACCTCCCGGGCAGCCAGCGCCACCGCGTTGCCGGACATCACCGCGGCTCTGGAGGCGAACGTGCCGACCGCATAGCGGAACCGGCGCGTGTCGCCGGTCACCACCTCGACGCTGTCCACGTCTACCCCGAGCTCGTCCGCGGCGATCTGCGCGAACACGGTCTGGTGGCCCTGGCCCTGGCTGGTCAACCCGGTGGCGACCCGGACCCGGCCGCTCGGTTCGACCAGCACGTGTGCGCCCTCGTACGGTCCCACCCCGGTGCCTTCGACGTAGCAGCCGATCCCGATCCCGACCTTGCGACCCTCGGCCCGCGCCTGGGCCCGGAACGCCTCGAACTCGTCCCAGCCGACGAGCTTTTTCACCTTTGCCAACAGCGCCGGATAGTCGCCGGAGTCGTAGATGAGCGGCCGCCCGTCCTGGAAGATCAAACCGTGGTCGTAGGGCATCTCGTCGGGCTGGATGAGGTTGCGCGCTCGCACCTCGGTGCGGTCCAGGCCGAGGTAGTCCGCGATCGCATCCATCGTGCGTTCCATCGCGAACGCGCCCTGCGGCCGGCCGGCGCCGCGGTACGGCGTCACGATCACGGTTGTCGTGTACAGCGACCAGAACTCGGCCCGGTAGGCCCGCGGCTTGTACGGCCCGAGCAACTGGGTGGTCGTGATGATCGGCACGATCAGCCCGTACGGGGTGTAGGCGCCGTTGTCGTGCCAAACCTGCACGTCCAACCCGAGGATCCGGCCCTCGTCGTCGAAGCCGACGTTGATCAGATGCTCCTGCTCCCGCTCGTGCGCGCTGGACACGAAATGCTCGCGCCGGTCCTCGGTCCAGGCCACCGGCCGGCCGAGCCGCCGAGTGGCCCAGGTCACCAGCAGCTCCTCCGGCCACGGGTGCACGATCTTCACCCCGAAGCCGCCGCCGACATCGGGCGCGATCACCTCCACCCGGTCCAGCGGTAGGTCGAGCTTGGCCGCGAGCGCGGCGCGCAGGCTGGTCGAGGTCTGGGTCGAGCTGTACACCCGCAGCGTGCCGTCCGCGTCCTGGCGGGCGACCACGCCTCGGCCCTCTAGCGGCATCGACGCGGACCGCTCGATCGACAGGCTCAGCAGCAGCGTGTGCGGGGCCGAGATGATCTCCTCGCGGGCGTCGCCGTGCTCCTGCACCATCCGCCCGGCCACGTTGCCCGGCACGTCCGGATGCACCAGCTTCTCGGCGCGTTTGGCCGCGGTCACCCCCACCACCGCGGGCAGCGGGTCGTAGTCCACCCGGATCAGCATGGCCGCGTCCTCGGCCAGGTACCGGTCGGTGGCGACCACCATCGCGACCGCCTCGCCGACGTGGTGCACGATCCCGTTGGCGAGCGGGTAGGCCGTCCTCGGATGAGTCAGCGCCGGGTGCGGGATCAGCAGTGGCAGCGGCTCGGCGACCCGCCCGTCCAGATCCTCGTAGGTGTAAATGGTCACCAAGCCGGGGACCGCGAGCGCGTCGGTCACGTCGATGTCGAGCACCCGGGCGTGCGCGTGCGGGCTGCGGACGAACGCGGCCGCGAGCGCCCCGGTGGCGAGGTCGTCGACGTAGCGACCGTTGCCGGTGACCAGGCGCGGGTCCTCCCGGCGCGGGATCGGCGAGCCGAACAGTCGGGTCGTCATCCGCCGGCCCGTCCCGGATCCTCGGCGATGGCCGGCTTCGCGGCTACCGCCTCCGGCACCCTCGGCTCCGGCGCGGTCGGCTCTGCCGCCAGCAGCTCGGCGGCCCGCCGTACCGACGCGACGATGTTCTGGTAGCCGGTACAGCGGCACAGGTTGCCCGAGATCGCCTCGACGATCTCCTTCTCGTCCGGGTCCGGCCGGGCGGCCAGGAACGCCGCGGCGGTGGTGAGGAAACCGGGCGTGCAGAACCCGCACTGCAGTCCGTGGCACTCCATGAACGCCCGTTGCACCGGGTGCAGGGCGCCGTCCGGACCGGTCAGGCCCTCGACGGTGGTCACCTCATGCCCAGCGACGGTGACGGCTAACAGTAGGCAGGATCGCACCGGCTCGCCGTCCAGCAGCACGGTGCAGCAGCCGCAGACGCCGTGCTCACAGCCAACGTGCGTGCCGGTCAGGCCCAGATCGTGGCGCAGGAAGTCGGACAGCAGGCGCCGTACCGGCACCGTCGCGCTTCGCGGCGCACCGTTCACGGTCAGCGCCACCTCGCCGTACTGCTCGTAGCCGGTCACGGGCCCACCTCGCCGTGCTCGGTGGCCCCGCGCCCGGAGGGGCTCTGCCTACTCGTTCGCTCGCTCACGCAGCCTGTACCCCCTTGGCTCGCCGGGCCGCGGTCCGGACCGCTCGTGCGGTGAGCACGCCGACCAACTGCCCGCGGTACTCCGCGGTCGC
>DATAFN010000073.1:0-4377 GCA_036257435.1 Actinomycetes bacterium | reverse complement strand
GATGGACAGCGAGCAGGTGCGAGTGCTTGTCGACACCGCGCTGCGGGCGCTCGAGGCCGGCGGCAAGCGGCGCTCCGGACCGGCCCCGGCGGTCGAGCCGGCTGAGCTGGCGCGCCGGGTCCGGGCCGCGCTGGCGGGACCGGCCGGGGTCCTACCGGTCACCGGGGTCGGTGACGCGGCGGCGCTGGCCGCGCTGACCGAGGTATTCGGCGCCGGCGCCGTCGACCCGGCCCATCCGCTGGCGGCCGCGCACCTGCACTGCCCGCCGCTGCCCGTCGCGGTCGCCGCCGACCTGGTGGCCGGTCTGCTCAACCAGTCCGTGGACTCCTGGGACCAGGGTCCGGCCGCGATCAAGTTCGAGCGCGAGGTGGTGTCTGCGCTGGCCGAGCTCGCGGGCCTGAACCCGGCACGGGCCGGCGGAGCGATCACGACCGGTGGTAGCGAGTCGAACCTGATGGGCCTGCTGCTAGCCCGGGACGCCGGGCACCGGACAGTCATCTGCTCCGAGCACGCGCATTTCTCGGTACAGCGAGCCGCGGCCACGCTCGGTCTGGGCAGCGGCGCGGTAATCATCGTTCCGGCCGACGATCGACACCGGCTGGACCCGGCCGCGCTGGCCGCCGCCCTGACCGGCCCCGCACCCGGCAGCGCAACCGTGGTCGCCAGCGCCGGCACCACCGGTACCGGCAGCATCGATCCGCTCCCGGAGATCGCCGCGCTGGCCGCCGGACACGGCGCCTGGCTGCACGTGGACGCGGCGTACGGCGGCGGTGCGCTGTTCTCCGCCCGGCTGGCACCGCTGCTTGCCGGGCTCGACCAGGCCGACTCGATCGCGCTGGATCTGCACAAGATCGGTTGGCAGCCGGTGCCGGCGGGGGTGTTCCTGGCCGCCGACGAGCGGTACTTCGCGCCACTCGAACTCAACGCCGGCTACCTGAACCCGATCGATGACGAGGCCGCCGGCTACGATAGCCTGGTCGGCCGGTCGCTACGCACTACCCGTCGGGCCGATGCCTTCAAGATCGCCGTAACGCTGCGCGCGATCGGCCGGGCCGGGCTCGGCGATCGGCTGGACCGCTGCCACTACCTAGCCGGCTACGCCGCCGAGCAGATCTCCGGCCATCCTCGGCTGAGGCTCAACGGGCAGCCGGTGCTCACGACCGTGGTGTTCCGGTATGCGGCTGCGGCCGAGCCGGACCGGATCAACGCGGAACTGCGGCGGCGATTGCTTCGCGACGGCCGAGCCGTCGTCGGCCGCACCGGCCTTGACGGCGCGGTGTGGCTCAAGCTCACGCTGCTCAACCCGGGGGCGACCGAGCGGGACATCGACACGTTGATTGCCGCGGTGGCAGCGGCCGGCGATGCGGTCGCGGCAACCCCGGTTCCGGGTCCGGCTCCGGGCCCGGCGGCGCGGGCTCGGGCTGTGCCAAGCTAGCCCAGTGCCAGCGTCCGTCCCCGAGCTACTAACCGCGGCGGTGGCCGCGATCGGCGGAGCCGAGCGGCCCGGGCAGGTACGGATGGCAGGCGCGGTTGAGGACGCGATCGATACCGGAGAACACCTGATCGTGCAGGCCGGCACCGGGACCGGGAAGTCACTGGCCTACTTGGTGCCGGTGCTCGCGCACGGCGACCGGGTGGTAGTCGCCACCGCCACTATCGCGCTGCAGAATCAGCTGGTCGGGCGGGATCTGCCGCGCCTGGTCGAGGCCGTCGAACGGCTGCTCGCCCGGGCGCCGCGTTACGCGATCCTCAAGGGCCGGCGCAACTACCTGTGCCTGCAGCGGCTGCACGACGGGGTACCGGACGAGGAGCAGGACGCGCTGTTCGATCCGAAGCCCACCTCGGAGCTTGGTAGGCAGATCGTGCGGTTGCGGGACTGGGCAGCCGACACCGAGACCGGCGACCGGGACGAGCTGGTGCCCGGTGTGGACGACCGGGCGTGGGCTCAGGTCTCGGTGACTGCGAGCGACTGCCTGGGTGCTTCGCGGTGCCCGTTCGGCGAGGAGTGCTTCGCCGAGCTCGCCCGGGAGCGTGCGGCCGATGCGGACATCGTGGTCACCAATCACGCGCTCCTCGCGATCGATGCGCTGGAGCCGTTCCCCGTACTCGGAGAGCACGCTGTCGTCGTCATCGACGAGGGCCATGAGCTCGTCGACCGGGTCACGAACGCCGCGACCGACGAGCTGCGCGTCACGATGATCGAGCGGTCGGCCCGGCGAGCCTCCCGTTACGTCAAGGACACGCTGGTCAATGGCCTGGTCGCGGCGGGCGCTCGGCTCAGCTTGGTACTAGATCAGGTGCCATCGGGCCGGCTCGACGTGCTCCCTGGATCGCTGGTCGATGCCCTCGCCGAGGTCCGCGACAGCGTGCATCCGGTGCTGAGCGCGCTCGGCGACGGGGATCGGGACCGCTCGGATCACCAGGCCGAGGCCAACCGGCGGCGGGCACGCAGCGCGGCGCAGGAGGTACACGAGGTCGCGGTCCGGTTGCTCGAACACAGCGAGCACGACGTCGCCTGGTGCGAGCCGTCCACCGACCGGCGCGGGGCCGCGCTTCGGGTTGCGCCGCTCTCGGTGGCCGGGCTGCTCCGCGAGGCGCTGTACCGAGAACGCACGGTGGTAATGACCTCGGCCACGCTTGCCCTCGGCGGCTCGTTTGACGTGATCGCGCGTCAGGTCGGGCTGCCGGTCGGTGAAGCGGTGGCGACGGCCGCCGCCGGCGAAGCGGCCAGCAAACCGAGCGGCGAATCAGCAGGGAAGGGCTCTGCCGAGGATGGCGGTCTGCCGGACCTTCGGTGGCGAGGCTTGGACGTCGGCTCGCCGTTCGACTTCCCGCGCCAAGCCATCCTTTATGTCGCCCGGCACCTTCCACCTCCCGGCCGGGACGGTCTGGATCCGCGCACGCTTGGCGAGCTGACAGAGCTGATGGAGGCCGCTGGCGGCCGGACCCTTGGCCTGTTCTCCTCGTATCGCGCTGCGGTGGCTGCGGCCGCGGTGGCCAGGGGCCGAACGGACCTGCCGGTGCTGCTGCAGGGCGAAGACTCGACTGCGCAACTGGTTGCCCGGTTTGCGGCCGATGAGGAGTCCTGCCTGTTCGGCACGCTGTCGCTGTGGCAGGGCGTAGATGTGCCGGGTCCAGCCTGTCAGCTTGTGGTAATCGACCGGATCCCGTTCCCGCGCCCCGACGATCCGATCCGCTCGGCCCGGCAGAAGGCGGTGGACGAGGCCGGCGGCAACGGCTTCCTGACCATCGCGGCCGCGCATGCGGCGCTGCTGCTGGCCCAGGGTGCCGGCCGGCTGATCCGCACCAGCTCCGACCGTGGCGTGGTCGCGGTGCTTGATCCGCGCCTGGCGACCGCGCGTTATGCCCCGTTCCTGCGGGCCAGCCTTCCGGCGTTCTGGTACACCGCGGACCCGGCCCAGGTCCGGGCGTCGCTGACCAACCTCCGCGACGCGGCCGCAGCCGAGCGAGTGCGGGCGTCAGACCCGGCGTAGCACCGCCACGACCCGGCCGAGAATGGTCGCCTCGTCGCCCGGGATCGGCTCGTACGCCGGGTTGTGCGGCATCAGCCAGATTCGACCGTCGCGGCGCTTGTAGGTCTTGACCGTGGCCTCACCTTCGATCATGGCGGCCACGATGTCGCCCGGGTCGGCGGTCGGTTGCTGGCGGACCACAACCCAGTCGCCGTCGCAGATCGCGGCGTCGACCATGGAGTCACCGACGATCTTGAGGAGAAACAGCTGGCCGGAGCCGACGATCTGGCGCGGGAGCGGGAAGACGTCCTCGATCGCTTCCTCGGCAAGGATCGGCCCACCGGCCGCGATCCGGCCAACCACCGGTACGTAGGAAGCCGTCGGCCGCACATCGCCAGGGAGAGTGTCGGGGCCGTAGCCCACCGGCTGGTCCGGGACAGCGTCGGCGTCCGGCATCCGTACCTCGACCGCGCGCGCCTGGTTCGGGTCGCGGCGCAGGAAGCCCTTGCGCTCGAGTGCGGACAGCTGATGCGACACGCTGCTCGTGCTGGTCAGCCCGGCGGCCTCACCGATCTCCCGCATGCTCGGTGGGTAGCCGCGCCGCTCGACGAAGTCGCGGATCACCTCGAGGATCCGCCGCTGCCGCGGGGTGAGCCCACTGCCGTCCGGCGGGCCGTCCGGGAACGCGTGCACCTCGGCAGTGGCCGCACCGCCGCCCGGGTCCGTGGCGCCTGCAGCCGATCGTGCGTCGGACCGAGTGCGCTTGCCAGGCGCAGCGCCGGACGATGTCGGGCCCGCTGGCCTCGGTGGCTGGGTCACGGTCGGCCCCTCTCGGTGATCTACGACGGGCTTGGAAGTGATCGACTTCCGTAGCGAACGGTAGCCCTCTTTCGACATTGGTTCA
>DATAFN010000040.1:0-3040 GCA_036257435.1 Actinomycetes bacterium | reverse complement strand
CAACGGGTACGCCGAGGACTGGGACCTCGAGCAGCTCTGGTCCAGTCTCAAGCAGCTCTACCCGGTGAAGGTGACCGTCGACGAGCTGGAGGAAGCGGCCGGCGACCGGGCCGGGCTGACCGCCGAGTTCCTCTCCGAGTCCATCAAGGACGACATCCACGAGCAGTACACGCAGCGGGAGAAGCAGATCGGCAGCGACGCGATGCGCGAGTTCGAGCGCAAGGTCGTGCTGTCGGTGCTGGACCGCAAGTGGCGCGAGCACCTCTACGAGATGGACTACCTGCAGGAGGGAATCGGGCTGCGCGCGATGGCGCAGCGCGACCCACTGGTGGAATACCAGCGCGAGGGCTTTGACCTGTTCTCGTCGATGATGGACGCGATCAAGGAAGAGTCGGTCGGCTACCTGTTCAACCTCGAGGTCCAGGTCGAGCAGCAGCCAGCGGTGCTCGCGGCCGCGGATGGTGGTGCCGACACCGCTGATGGTGCGGTGCCGGCAGCACGCGACGGTGCCGGGCGTGCGGTAGCCCCCGCTGCGGCGGGGCCCGGCATTCCGGCCGGAGCCGGCGCGGGGCCGGCGATCGTGGCCAAGGGGCTGGTTGCTCCGCGCCGCCCGGCTCGACTCGAGTACTCGGCTCCAACCGTCGACGGCGGTGCCGGCGTAGAGCAGCGATCGGGCGGCTCCGCATCGGCCGCGCCGGCGCGAAGCGGTGGCACGGTTGTCGAGGCATCGGTGGCCGCGGACCATCCGGAGTGGGGCAAGGTGGCTCGCAACGCCCCGTGCCCGTGCGGCTCGGGCCGCAAGTTCAAGCGCTGCCACGGCTCGCCCCCACGCTGACCCGAAGCGCCCCCGGCCGGTGGGTCGCCGGCCCAGCGTCCGCGCTGCCGCCCCCGGACCGCGAACCGGCCGGCTGGTTACCGGCCCTAGCGCGTGCGCTGCCGACCCGAACGCCCGCCCGGCTGGCTACTGGCCCTAGCGCGCGTGCCCGCTCCGGGAGCGGCTGGCCGGCCGCACCCCCGTGGCGGCCGGACCAGCCGGAACGTGGTGGTCGACCAACCCGGATCGGCTAGCCGATCCGGGCCTCGACCGAGCACGCCATCCGGTCTATGCCCACTGCCGGCTAGCCGACCTGCACCTGCGTGCATATCCACCGACCGGCCACGCCCTCGAGTCGGAGCGCCACCGCCCTGCCGCGGTCACCGACATTCACGTGCGCGGACACCTCGGCGGCACCGTCGGCTGGCTCGAAGCTGCGTACCGATCGCACCTTGATCCGCGGCCGGGCTTGCGAACCGGCCAACCGTCGCACCGCAAGCTTTCGAGTCGGGACTGCGGCCAGCACGGCATCAAAAGCGGATTCGGAGAACGACTTCGCCAGATGGTCCGCTGGCCGCGCACCGGCCAGCGCCTCACCGACGGCGACGGCCACGCGGAACCCGAACTCCCGCGGATCGGGCAACTGGCTACGCGGTGTTCGGGTTGGCGACCGGGACGTCTCGCCGTCGGCGGTATCAGCGACCAGTCGCAACGGTCGGTCGGCACAGGCGGGTGGTGGCACCGGATGGCTCGGGGGGAAGCTCAACGCGAGGGTGCCCTGGATCGGGACTCCGATGCCGAGCTCGGTGCGGATCAGTTCCGGCCGCCATTCCTCGGTGTCGTACGGCGGCTCGGTCTGCGGGACGCGCATCACATAGGGCATCGGCTCCGATCGCCCAGCGACCGGGTCGGTCAGCGTGGTCATGGCTTCTCCATGGAGGTTGGGTGGCCTACCGGCGGTTCGGTGGAAGTGACATCAGCTCGGGGGCGAGAGCCGCTGCCCCGGGAGGATGAGATCGGGATCCGCTCCGATCACGCCTCGGTTCGATGCGTACCAGCGCGGCCATCGCTCCGCGATCTCACGGTTGCCCGGCTCGCTGCCAAGCTCACGGGCGGCGATGTCCCAGAGGGTGTCGCCCGGGGCCACGACTACCGCACGGTCGCGGCTCGGCGGCTCAACCGGTGACCGGCCTTCCGAGTCGGCCCGTGTGCCGGATTCCGACTGACCGGAAGGTGGCTGAGCGGATCCCGGCCGAACGGAATCCGGCTGTGCGGTGGTGGCGGCAGGTTGTGCCGGAGCGGTGGGTAGCCGGGGAAGCGAGGTCAGGCTGGGTGGCATCGCCGTCGGCAGCCGAGACCCCCCAGTTGGCCGCGGCGCGCCCGCGCTGCCCCACGATCCGGCAATGGAAGTCGGGCGGTCGAGATCCGGCAGCCGGGACAGCGCCGCAGCGCCCGGCTGGGATGGGCTTGGCCATCCCGGTCCCTGGCTTGCGGCTGTAGCACTCGCGGCAGTGCCGGCTCCGGCAATGCTGACAACCGCAAGGACGAGGCCGGTCACGCAGCGGGCTAGTTGTCGGAGGATCCGTGGACTGATGCGCTCGGCCAGTCGCCCGCAGACACGCCCGACGGTGCCGGGTACCGCAGCGAGCAGTGCAAGGGCGAATCCGACCAGCAGCCAGCCGAGACAGATCCACAAGCCGGCAGTCGCGGCTGCGGATAGCCAGGCATCAAAGCTTGCCATCGTTAACCTCCTGTTGTATCAGTTTGCTTTTGTTTACTTCTATTAGCTCCGGTCATCGGCTGTCAAGGGGTTGGGTGTACCGTCGGCGTTCGTGCGGTGGGAGGAACTGTTTGCGGACCTGACCGCGGAGTTCGAAGCGCTCGAGTCAGCCGAGCTGGCGGCCGAGGTCTCCGACCGGACGCGGCGGGAGCTGGCCCGGATCCGGCTGGTGGATCGGTTACGAGCTGCTGAGGGTGGTGCAGTCGCCGTCACCGTGCAGGCTCTGGATGGCGGTCATACGGTCAGCGGACGGCTGCTGGATGTCGGTCCGGACTGGATGCTCGTGGAACGCGTCGATGCGCCTATCGAGGTACTGGTTCCTCTGTCCGCGGTCGGTACGGTCATCGGGCTGTCGAGCGGCGCCAGTGAGCCGGGCAGCGAGGGCCATGTGCAGGCGAGGCTGGGCCTGGCCCACGTGTTACGCGGAGTCGCGAGGGATCGGGCGG
>DATAFN010000009.1:0-5037 GCA_036257435.1 Actinomycetes bacterium | reverse complement strand
GAGTGCCGACTGGGTCTTTGGACTGGCTCGGTTGATCTCGTCACCGAGGACGATGTTGGCGAAGACGCCGCCGGGCTTGAACTCGAAGTCGCGAGTCTCCTGGTTGAAGACCGACACGCCGATGACGTCGCTGGGCATCAGATCGGGCGTGAACTGGATCCGCTGCACCGAGCAGTTGATCGACCGGGCCAGCGACTTGGCGAGCATGGTCTTGCCGACGCCGGGCACGTCCTCGATCAGCAGGTGACCCTCGGCGAGCAGAACCGTGATGGCGAGCCGGATGGCCTCGGGTTTGCCTTCGATGACGGTCTCGATCGCGGCCTGGATGCGGTTCGCGGAGTCGGCGAGCTCGGCCAGGCCGGGCCCGGTCCCCGTGTGATCACCGCCCGAGGTCGTCAGACTCTGGGTCACTCGTTCCTCCTGTGGCTCAGCATCTCGCACCGTCCGATCCCGACGAACGCGCCGCCAGCGTCCCAGAGCGGTGTCGGTCCCCGACCCGTCAACGGTACGTCGCCGCAGCCGGACATAGGCAGCCGGTTGCGGATCGTCGGGGTGCCTGGGTGGTTGCCTGTGGGGAATTGTGGAGTACAGTGGCGCACGGTGGAGGAATGGTGCTGGGATTGGGTGGGAGGTGGCGGCCGTGTTCCTCGGCACCCACACCCCGCGCCTGGACGACAAGGGCCGGCTGTTCCTGCCGGCGAAGTTCCGGGACGAGCTCGCCGACGGCGTGGTGATCACCCGGGGCCAGGAGCGCTGCCTCTACGTGTGGCCACGGGTGGAGTTCCTGCGGTTCACCGAACAGCTGCGCGCCGCACCGATCACTCACCGGGGAGCGCGCGACTTTGCCCGGATGCTTGCCGCCGGAGCCAGCGACGAGGTGCCGGATCGACAGGGCCGGGTCACGATCCCGGCCGGCTTGCGCACCTACGCCGGACTCGACCGCGACTGCACGGTCGTTGGAGCCATGACCCGGGTCGAGATCTGGGACGCCGCCGCCTGGGAGACCTACCAGTCGGAGAAGGAGCCGCTGTTCGCCGACGTCTCCGAGGAGGTGTTGCCCGGGGTCTTCTGACCGCGCGTACGCCGAGGCCTCCAGCCCGCTCGCCATTCCTGACGTCCCTTCCCCGGCGCCAGGCACGCAGCGCCACTGCCGAGCGGGCGGGGACCTGGTCGTACGAACGGCCGGCACGTCGAGAGCATGGCGGATCGGGGGATCGAAGGACAGGTGAACGGCACGCTCGCGGCGGCGCGGGCCCGGCGGCGCCAATGGCGGGTCGGGCCATGACCTCCCCTGGGCACGTGCCGGTCCTGCTGGATCGGGTGGTCGACCTGCTCGCCCCTGCGCTGGAGCGGCCCGGTGCCGTAGTCGTCGACGCGACCATCGGCCTCGGTGGCCACGCCGAGGCCTTGCTGCGCCGGTGCCCACGCGTGCGCCTGGTCGGCCTCGACCGTGATCCGGAGGCTCTCGAGCTGTCCCGGCAGCGATTGGCGCCCTTCGGCGCGCGAGCCGAAGTAGTGCACGTGGTCTACGACCAGTTGCCGGCGGTCCTCGCCGAGCTGGCTCTGGCGCATGTGCAGGGGGTTCTGTTCGACCTCGGAGTGTCGTCGCTGCAGCTAGACCGGACCGCCCGCGGTTTCGCCTACGCGCGCGACGCGCCGCTGGACATGCGGATGGATCCCTCCGGCGGGTTGACGGCGGCCGAGGTCCTCAACACATACCCGGCGACGGAGCTCGCAAGGGTGCTCCGCCGATACGGCGAGGAGCGATTCGCCCAGCGGATCGCCGCCGCGATCGTGCGCGAGCGCGCTCGGACTCCGTTCACGACCAGCGCCCAGCTGGTCGAGCTGCTCCGGCAAACCATCCCGGCACCATCGCGGCGCACCGGCGGTAACCCGGCCAAGCGCACGTTCCAGGCGCTGCGAATCGAGGTCAACGCCGAGCTGGCCGTCCTCGAGCGGGCTGTGCCGGCCGCGGTCGACGCGCTGGCCGTGGGCGGCCGCATCGTGGTCCTGTCCTACCACTCGCTCGAGGACCGCCTGGTCAAGCGGACCCTCACGGCCGCCGCCAGAAGCACGGCGCCACCCGGTCTGCCGGTCGAACTCCCCGAGCACCGCCCCAAGCTCCGTCTCCTGACCCGGGGAGCGGAGGTGGCGACCCGCGCGGAGGTCGCGGCCAATCCGCGGGCCTCCTCCGTCCGGCTGCGAGCGGCCGAGCGGATCCGGAGTGCCGCATGAGTCCGGCCGCCGCCCTTGGATCGGCGGCCCGCATGTTCCTGCCGGCCCGGCCGAGATCGGCAGGTGCCGCCCTGCGGGTGGTGCCGCGACGGACCATCCGTCCGCGGCGCGCTCCATTCGTCGTGCTGGTGCTGCTGGTGCTCGCGATCGGGCTGGTCGGCCTGCTGGTGCTCAACACCGCACTCCAGCAAGGGTCGTTCGAGCTCGACGAGCTCGAGCAGGGGACTGCGGTACTACGGGACCAGCAGGCCGCACTCACCGCCGAGGTCGCAGACCGGTCGGCGCCGGGCACGCTGGCCCGCGAGGCCCGTCGGCTCGGCATGGTCCCAGCGGCGGATCTGGTCTTCTTCGACCTCGACTCGTCCGGCGCCAGATGACCGGCGAGCACCGAGGGGCGCGTGACACACCCAGGCGTCCGACCAATGGCGGCCGGGGTGCCCAGCCGGCGGGCTCGGTCCGGACGACGTCGCGGAACCGGCAACAGCCTGGGAAGCAGCCCCGGAAAGGGGCTCCCAAACAAGCTCGGCAGCCGGTCCGGCGGCAAGCTCGGCAGCAGGCCCGGCGGGAGGTCCCGCAGCAACGTCGACAGCAGGCCCGGCAGCCACCGCTCCGGCAGCCACCGGTGCGGCGCCCGCAAGTCCGGCGGCCGGTTCGCCGGCCGACGCCGACGCCGAGCCGCCCGAAGCGGCCGCCGCGGACGGTCCGGCTGGCCGATCCCCGGCAACGCCTGCACGTGTCGTTGGTCCTGGTCTGCGTGCTGCTCTCGCTGTTCGCCGGTCGCCTGGTCCAGCTGCAGGGCCTCGACGCATCGACCTACGTTGCGGTCGCCGGTCATGACCGCCTCTGGTCGACGGCCCTGCCGGCCCAGCGTGGACCCATCCGCGACCGCGACGGCGAACCGTTGGCACGCTCGGCGGACGGGTACCACGTCACGGCGGACCAGACCCTGGTCAAGAATCCCGCCGCGTACGCCTTGCAGCTCGATGCCCTGCTGCCCGCCGATGCCCGCACGATCCAGCGGACACTGACCGGCGACAAGCGATTCCAGTACGTGGCCAAGAACGTGACGCCACGAACCTGGCGGGCGATCGACGAGCTCGACTTGCCGGGGCTTTACGCCGAGCCGGCGTCGCAACGGGACTACCCAGCCGGTGCGGTCGCGGGGAACATCATCGGGTTCGTCGGAGCCGAGGGACATGGCCTGGCTGGTCTGGAGCTGTCGATGGACTCGCTACTGGCCGGCAAGGACGGCGAGATCACCTGTCAGCTCAGGGCGGGCGGGCACTGCATTCCGCTGGGCAACGGCAGCCGGCGGGCCGCCGTCACTGGTACCGGCGTCCAGCTCACTATCGACCGCGACGTCCAGTGGTACGCCGAACAGGCACTCGCCGCGCAGGTCGCCGCGGCCCGAGCGGACGCCGGAAACCTGGTCGTCATGGACACCCGGACCTTCGAGATCGTCGCGATGGCGACCGCACCGAGCGTCGACCCAAACCGTCCCGGCGCGAGCGACGACGACGACAGGGGCAACCGAGCCGTCGAGGAGGCATACGAGCCGGGATCGGTGTTCAAGCCGCTCACGATGGCTGCCGTCATCGAAGAGGGCGCCGCAACCCCGTCGACCGTGCTCTCGGTCCCGGACCGGGTCGAGCGCAGCGGCGAGGTGATCAGCGACTACTACGACCATTCGGTGGATCAGATGACCCTCGCCGGCATCTTGGCGAAGTCAAGCAATGTCGGCACCCTGCTGGCGGCCGAGCAGATCGACAAGACGGCCTTCCGCGACCACCTGGTGCGCTTCGGCCTCGGAGCCAAGCCCGACCTCGGCCTGCCCGGCGAGAGCGCCGGGCGGCTGCCCGAGGATTGGGCCGACCTGACCCGGGACACCATCGCTTTCGGCCAGGGTGTGGCAGTCAGCACAGTGCAGATGGCCTCGGCGTACGCCACCATCGCCAACGGCGGGGTCCGGCTACCGGCCCGGCTCGTGCGAGCGACCATCGACGCGGAGGGCCGGTCGTCAGCCGCCGAGCCGGGCCCGCCGGTGCGGGTGGTGAGCGAGCAGACCGCGGCCGCGGTCACCCTGATGATGGAGGCCGTGATGGGCGAGGACGGCACCGGCCGCAGTGCCACCGTCGAGGGCTACCGGGTGGCCGGCAAGACCGGCACCGCCCAGCGGGTCGACCCCTCGTGTGGCTGTTACCAGGGCTACAACTCCTCTTTCATGGGTTTCGCCCCCGCGGACGATCCTCGATTCGTCGTCACGGTGTCCCTGCTGAACCCGCGCAACGGCAACTCCGGCGGCGCCCTGGCCGGGCCGGTATTCGCCGACGTCTTGGGCTTCACCTTGGCCCGGATGGGCGTCGCGCCGACCGGCACCGAACCGCCGCAGGTCGACCTGTTCGCCGACTGACCGCCGCCCGTTTGTACGTACCACCCGGCATCGGCCCCGGATTCCGCAACCTCGGTGATCAAACCAGCGGCAAACCGCCGTACCGCGGGCGCGGGCCCGGCCGTGGCTTTGATCATTGAAGTGGTGAGGAGAGGGAGGTCGCTACCGCGGACTCGTCGCCGCACCGCTCCGAGTAGCCTCTGCGACCGATGCCCGACCGACCCTCGCTGCGCCCGCAGCACGTGCCGCCGCGAAATCTGCACGGCGTCACCGACTTGCTCGGCCTGCCCCCTCCGCCGGGCCACGCCGACCTCGTGATCACCGGTATCACGCACGATTCCCGGCAGGTCCGGCCGGGTGATCTCTATGCAGCGCTGCCGGGGGCGAACATCCACGGGGCGACCTTCGTCGGG